>CABQMD010000115.1 GCA_902465145.1 uncultured Succinatimonas sp.
AAGCTATATTCATAAAAAATACTGATCACTGTCCGGTGGTTAAATCCAAGTCTGATGCCGAGCGCATTCAGACTTTGTTTGAACAGTCTCAGAAGATCGGCTCTATCGTGCAGACCATTGAGGATATCGCTTCTCAGACCAACCAGCTTGCATTGAACGCCGCCATCGAAGCAGCTCGTGTCGGTAACGTACGTAAAGGTTTTGCCGTGGTAGCAGATGAGGTCAGGGCTCTGGCTTCCCGTTCTTCTGCTTCAACTCAGCAGATCACCAAGATGGTGGTTAAGATTCAGGAAGATGCCAGCGCTACCAATACTTCAATGACCGCCAGCCTCGAGAATATCAGCAACCTCGCTCAAAAGACCGAGGACGTGCGTTCCATTCTTCACGGTATCATCGACAAGGTCAATGACGTAAACGGCAGGATCACTCAAATTGCCACTGCTGCTGAGCAGCAGACTACCGCAACTTCAGAGATCTCTGAAACCTAAAAGTTTGATATTTGGTTACACGATCACTTAATTACGCCGAGACTTTGTAAATATAATCTGTCCCTCGAGGTGATCTCTGTACGCCAGCGCCTGGTACCTGCATCTGTTTTAACGGTAGTTTCCTCGGTGCAATCAAACCATGTCAATTGATTGTGCAGAGATTGATTATCCAGCCAGCTTAAAAGTTTCTTCTCTTTTTTTAAGTTATCCTGACGATCGTGTATAGGATCTCCGTTCGGCTTACCCAACTGCTCTTTGAGTTCTTTTATTTTTGTATACATAAAACTCAGGTAGCCCAAGGCTATAAACTGTACAAGCATTCTCCCCTTCAAGGTATCGCAATTCCATACTCGAGGACGATACCCGTCAACGTATTCCTTGTCCAATTTGAAAAACTCTTCAATACGCTCACGCTTGCGGTATTTGCTTAAAACGTCAAAGCAATCCTTTTCATGATTGCTGATTAGGACAAACAAACCGTAGTATTTAGCCCTTTCATCCATGTTGGTTGCATTCAAAGCGACGTTGATCTTATTTCCCCTGCGTTTGATGATTAGATATTTGTCTATGAATCTTTGGGCTGCATCAGAAAACTCCGTGATCCCGGAGAGGATCTGCTCTTTTAATTCACTGATGCGGCGAAAGTCATTAACGCTGTCAATCTGCTCCTTAGACGCAGAACGATAGACATGCAGATACAGCCGATATTCCTTGCTTTCATCCTCTCCCTTAGCAAAGTTATTTGAAGAGCGTTGTCTTTTCCAAGTGAATTCATGTTTTACAGGAATGGTGATCCCGTGGATCTGGAGTTCATCGAAAGGACATACGCTCATACAACTGTTCAATTTAACCAGTTCAGGATCTAAAGCCTGACGGATCCAATTGATCTTGGTACTTGGACATGAGGTTATAAAATCGGTGTGAGTACGCAAAAGGGTAAGCAGATTTGCTTCTGAGTAATATCCGGAATCTGTAATGAGTTGCGGCCGCTTTAAATTAAGGACATCCAGTTGCTTGATTGCATTCTCAATGGAAATGACATCAGGGATATTTCCGGGCTCTTTGGCAAAGGCAATAGGCTGATGGTTTTCTACGGAGTACAGGGTTAGTAACTTGATGGTATTAAGATCATCTCCGTCTTTGTTAAACCCTTGCCTTGCTTCTATCTGGTTAACCGAATGTGTAGAAATCGTTGTGGAATCGAATGCTACAGAATCATGCTCGGATAAATGAGATGCACGATTTATAAAGTAGCCTTGAGAGTATTCCTCGTTTTTGCCAAGAAGTTCGAAAAGTTTATGACAGTCACTTTCATTGATAAAGTCATCGGTAGGAACGGGATGAGTAAGTTGCCAATTTTCAAAGCCGGCTATGGTTCCGTGTCCTGAGGATGCCAGATATCTTGCTACCGATATTACTTTAGGAGCTAATCCTCTCATGACGGAAGTAAGATCATCATCAATACCTGAACTTTTACCCATCCATTCAAGGATCTCTGTCATTCCGATATGTTTTCTTGAAGCTCGTATAAGTTCCAGTTCTTCTTTGGTACGACGAGCTCTGGTTTTAACAATTTCCCCTGTAGCCGGATCTTTTTTACCAAGAAGCTCCATCTTAATGGTCTTGGTCTTTTTAGTTTCTCTGTCGTATTGAGTGGTGCGACGATAAATATAGACATCGCCGTTTTTTCGATGATGTTCAACGGTACTTATATGAGTTTTACCGGTAAAAGCACGAGGCATGCAAGCCTCCTGTATAAACATGTTACTCTATATAAGATACAGTATATAATAACACTATTAAAAAGTAAATAAAAAGTGGCTTAAATTGACCACTTCTTATTCAAGATTTAGGAAAAGTTACTTCAAAACTGCAAATCAATCTTTTTCATGTAACCATGTTTGAAACTTTCAGGCTGAAAATATGCAGCAGATCACCGAAGCTACCAAGCAGTTTGTCGATATGGTTATGGAAGTCCAGAACATGCCGGATCACTCTTTGGTAAGTGTCGAGCATTTGCTTGATCAAATGAATAAGATAAAGATCTGATGAATTTTTAATTTCCTTTTCGAATTGAGCAAAAAAGGATTACGGGCAATATTTCCGTTTGCGGAGATATTCCCTTTTGCGTTTAGAGCAGATTGAAAGCAGGGACAGAGAGCGTCTGAAATAAGAATCGAATGATTTCGTTTCAAGATGTTTCGGCTTGTCATTTGCTCAACGGTTACTTTTTTTTCTTAAAAACGTTGACATCCGCAGTGTCTAATGGTTTAATAGCCGCCGTTGCCCAGATAGCTCAGTCGGTAGAGCAGGGGATTGAAAATCCCCGTGTCGGCGGTTCGATTCCGTCTCTGGGCACCATCCCTTAAACATCATAAATTGTACTTATTTGGTGTAAAGTTTAAATTTTTTTTAATTGTGGCAGATGTCAAGCATTCTCTGAATACAGTTGCCATTTGTTGATCTGATCATTTAAACGTCATAATATGTTGCAAAGAATAATGATAAGCAGGTCAGGCTATGCCATACAATCATAAGAATAAAGAAGGCGGAGGGGAATCAACTGCAAGACTGTTTTCTGCAGCTTTTGCCAAAGAAGGCGGACAAAACGGGGCGTTAAAGTTTTTAGTTGATAATGCCGTTCCCGTATGCCTCTTCCTGATCACCGGCGTGAAATTTGAAGGAGTGATCAATTCATTTGATCAGTACACCGTGGGGATCGTCGATATCAAGGGAAATCAACAGCTGATTTACAAGGATAAGATCTCAACGCTTACTTTGCGACGCGTCGGCGGTTTTACTTCCAGAATACATCAAGATCAGATGACTTCGTCCCAAGATTGAAGATTTTAAAAATCTGAGTTTTCGTGAACTGTATCGGCAACTTGCAAAAGAAGACCGTTTCAAAGTCATCTGCGTTCATTACTTAATGTCTGGGCATTCTCGTAGGAATGATGTCAGAAAGCAATTAATCGGCAAATTGGGATTGTGCTGACTTTCAATCCCAATGATCTTGATGATAAGTGGCGATCATATTTTACTTTGACAAGTAAAATTTAACCATTTCTCCTCTTTGTACTTCGACGCAGTCAAAACCGCCTGCCGACGCAGCCTCTATTCCAAGTTTGCCGTCTTCAAAAACCAGACATTCTTTGCTGTTTAACCCGAGTTTTTCAGCGGCGGTTAAAAAACTTTCTGGGTGAGGTTTGTGGTGGGTAACGTCATCGGCGCATACCAAAGCATCTACATATTTTTCAAGATGATGAAGACGCAGAGTATCTTCGCCGTTAATTCTTTGAGTACCGCTTGCAATCGCGGTCAATTGCCCTCGCTCATGTGCCTCTTTCAGGATTTTTTCTATCGGAGCGAAAAGTCTTACTTCGTTTATATGTTCGCGATAAAGTTCAACTTTGCGTTTTACAAACAGATCCACATCACCAGCAGGATAACCCATGTCGATAAAACGTTTGACTACGTCTTTTGAAGAGATCCCTCCCCACGCGTAGATAAGATCTGGATTGATTTCAAAACCGTGTTCGCGTGCAGTCTGGATCCAGGCACGTACGTGGTGCGGCATGGAATCAAGCAAGGTTCCGTCAAGATCGAAGATCAGGCCGCGGTAGCTGTTTAAATCCACAGAGATCATTGTTTCTCCTAATTTTACGTGACGTTTATAGTTCAAAATCTGATCTTAACAGGTGCAAGAAGCTTTTTTTGTCAACAAAG
>CABQMD010000116.1 GCA_902465145.1 uncultured Succinatimonas sp.
TCTGCCAAAGCGTTGCCTGCTATAAAAAGAGCCAGAGCCGCTGCGGTGACACTTAGATTTAACAATTTGCTTTTATGCATTGAAATATTGATCCTGTACTAAAACTTTTTAATAAAACTGTCGGAAGCTCCCTTGGCGCGGGCTTTTTCAGCCATGCTGCGGGCTTGAGCTTCGCTGGTAAAAGGTCCTGCCAATACTCGGCTTACCCCGTTGACAGTCTGCACCTTAACGCCGGTGTTCAGGCGTTTGGCCATCATCGAGCAGATCTCCTGAGCCTTTGATGGATCGGAAGTGGCCGCCATCTGCACATAATATCCTTGGGCGGAAGCTGAATTTCCCGCCTGACTATAGTTTACCGCAGTATTGTTGGTTGAAACTTTGGGAGCGCGGTTTACCGGGGCATTATCAAAGCTTATCCAGCCGTCGGGGTTAACCCATCCTGATTTGCCGGTAAAGCCTCCTTCGGTTTGGAAACTGTCGGAGCTTGATATCGGTGTATCTGAATTCGACTTAAGCGGTCCTTGGTATTCTGATGAGGCAGCAGAGTTAGGAGATCCTTCGGCGTTTTTTACACTGCCGTTGCGGGCGATGTTGAGGTATTCAAGTCTTACTTTGGCAGTACCCGGACCTATGACTCCCAAGTAACGGGCAGCCCCTTCTGACAGATCCAAAATGCGATCGCCGACGAAAGGTCCGCGATCGTTTACCCTTACTACCAGTTTTTTACCGTTTTTCAAATTGGTAACTTTAAGGTATGAAGGCAAGGGCACATTCTTATGAGCCGCGCTTATGCCTTTTTGATTATAAATTTCTCCCATCGAAGTTTTATTGCCGTTGAAGGTGGGGCCGTACCACGAGGCTATGCCTTCTTCAATGTAGGAATCCATGCCGTTCCATACTTCGTAATTTTTTCCAAGTACGGTGTAGTTTCGGTTGCAACCGCGGCCGTCGGTGCGCTCGTAGCGAATGGGAACCGATTTGACTCCGCTTAAGTCGACTTTACCGCTTTGCGGCATGGGACGGGTGTGTCCCGGGCCGGTACCGTACGATCCTGAAGCTCCGACGCGAGTTACCGAGCCTGATGACGATGAGCAGCCGTTGAGCGTAAGCGCGGCGATCACGGCACCCAGGGTACAGGATAAAAGAGCTGAAAAACGGTGTTGCATGATTTAAGGTCTCCTGCCTTCTGGGTTTACCACAATTCCCATGCGGGCTTTTACTTTCACATAGCCTTGGCGAATGTATTCTGAAAGCTCGAATACCGCGCGGGCATACAACGGACTGGTATTGTAGCGGGTGATCGCCTTGAAATTAACCAAGGCGGCAAGAGCGCTTATTGAGCCGTCTTCAAGTTCATAGGTATAAAGACGGATGCTTTCCTGATCTGGAATGCGTACCTTGGTGGTAGCCCCCTGGGCATAGAGATCTTTTGCCTTAAGATCCCAACCTTTTTGCAACAGAGCCTGAACGTCGGCGTTTTGCAGATGTACTCCGTAGCAGATCCCGTGTCCTCTTACCCAGCCGTGACCTTTGAAATAATTGGCGACCGAGCCTATGGCATCTTTTGGAGAATAGAAGAGATCCTCATGTCCTGAGCGGTCAAAATCCACCGCATAATCAAGATAGGATGAGGGCATGAACTGTCCCATGCCCATGGCTCCTGCGTATGAGCCTTTGACGGCGGTAAGATCCCAGCCTTCCTTAAGGCACAGTTTGACGAAATTACCGAATTCAGTTGAAAAGTAGGCGGCGCGTTTTTCGTAGCCAAAGCCCAGAGTATAGAGTGCATCGAGCACTTTCCAGTTGCCCATATTGCGTCCGTAGAAGGTTTCAACCCCGATTATGGCGCAGACAATTTCGGGCGGAACTCCGTAGATTTTTTCGGCACGTTGCAGATCCTGCTCGTGCGCAAGATAGAACTCGATGCCTTTTTTTATGCGATCGTCGGTGATGAAGATCTTGCGGTATTGCCACCAAGGTTTTGCTTCTGAAGGACGGGTAATGGCATCGATGATCTTCTGCTGATATTTGGCTTGAGATACGGCGTATTGCAAGGCATCAACGCTTACTCCGGTTTTTTTTGAGACCGCATCAAGACCGGGAACAGCCGCAGTTGCGTTTATACACAATAAAGTCCCGGTAAATACCGAAGCCATCTTTTTTAAGATCTTTTTCAAAGTCAGTTCCTTTTATCGTCAAATATTTTGACTTTTTTGTGAGTGTGCAACGACATGATGATCCCGAAGCTGATTGAGAGCGTGATCATGGCCGTGCCTCCGTAACTTACGAAGGGTAAGGGGACACCCACTACAGGCAGAATGCCTGAGACCATGCCTATGTTCACAAAGATGTAGAACATGAAGGTAAAGGTAAAAGCTCCGGTCAAAATACGGTTGAAATTTTCCCCCGAGTGCAGCGTGATCACGATGCAACGCCACAAAATGACGGCGTAAAGTCCCATGAGTATGGTAAAGCCTATTAGCCCCGTTTCCTCAGAGAGTACGGCAAAGATGAAATCGGTATGCGGCTCCGGCAGAAAATCCAGTTGGGACTGACTGCCGTGCAGGTAACCTTTACCGTAAATACCGCCTGAGCCTATGGCAATTTTTGACTGAATGATGTGATAGCCTGCTCCCAAAGGATCGGAACTTGGGTCCAAAAGCGTGAGTACCCGCTGTTTTTGGTAGTCGTGAAGCACGAAATTCCACATTACCGGCAATGCGGCGGCAGCGAGGATCATCCCGAGTATGATCCACCACCAGGAAAGACCTGCAATAAAGATGGCGATAAATCCGGAAACTGCAACTAATCCTGCCGTTCCCAAATCAGGTTGCATGAGGATTAAAGCGGTTGGTGCTCCCAAAATGGCAAAAGCCAGCACCGTGTTCAAGGTGCGCGGAGGCAGAGGCGCGCGCGAGAGAAAAGCCGCCACCGTCAGAGGCATCACTACTTTGAAGATTTCAGAAGGTTGTACGCGGATGAAGCCTAAATTAAGCCAGCGCTGCGCACCTTTGGAAATATCTCCGAACAGCTCCACCATGACCAAAAGTACTATGCCCACAACATAGGCATATACCGAGACCTTTATGAAGTATTTCGGCGGGATCTGGGCTATGGTGATCATGGTCACCACGGCTGCTGCCGTGTGCAGGCATTTTCGCATCAGCATGTCCGGATCCTGCCCCGATGCCGACCACAATACGAAAAGCGAGAGCAGCATAAGTGCTACGAGTCCGCATAAAAGCGGAGCATCGATGTGGCAGCGGTAGAACACCGATCTTCTGTCAGCCTGAGTATGATTGAGACGATCCAAACTCTGATCCATCACTGTACTCCCACGGTTCCTGCAATGCCGAATTTTACGTACTGCGGTTCTTTCTCACCCATATAGCCGCCTGGGTAGAGTTCCAGAAGATACTGATCGATTACCTGTCGTGCCAAAGGTGCGGCCATACGCGAACCGCCGCCGGCGTTTTCAAGAATGATGGCAACCAGAATTCGCGGTTTTAAAAAGGGAGCGTAGGCCACGAAAAGAGCATTGTCGCGATGTTCGGCTTTGAGGCGCGAGGCATCGTATTTCTCGCCCTGTTTGATAGCCACGACCTGAGCAGTTCCGGATTTACCGGCAGCTTTGTACTTTGCTCCTTCAAAGGCACGGCGTCCCGTACCCTCAGGACCGTTTACCACCAGATACATACCGGTGCGGCATACGTCCCAGGATTTTTTATCGTGCAGCTCAAGGTATGCAGGATCGGCAGGATCGGCAAAATACTGCGGCTTTGACTCCTTTGACGAAGGATCGCTTATCTCCTTCATAAGATGAGGCGTTTTCACGTTGCCGCGGTTTGCAAGAGTGGTATGGGCTTTGGCAAGTTGCATAAGCGTCGTAGTCCAATATCCCTGTCCTATGCCTATGGGCACGGTATCGCCTAATTGCCAGTTCTGGCGGAAGCGGGTGCGTTTCCATTCGCGTGAAGGGTTAACTCCCGTGGATTCTTCGTTTAAATCTATGCCGGTGCGTTTGCCGAATCCGAACATGTCAAGATAGCTGTGAATGCGGTTGATGCCGGCACGGTAGGCCAAATCGTAAAAGTAGGTATCAGCCGAGATCTCAAGGGCGCGGTAGAGATCAAGCCAGCCGTGACCCCAAGGACGCCAGTCGCGAAACTGATGGGAAGATCCTGGAAG
>CABQMD010000117.1 GCA_902465145.1 uncultured Succinatimonas sp.
GCAGCGGCAAGGCAGCCTTGTCACAAGATCCTTTTTTCAAAGAAGTGTTCAAGGACAAGGATTTCATCTGCTCGCTTTTAACCGAGCTTTTGGCAATTCCCAGTTTAAAGAGCTTGGATTTTTCCAAGATGGAACTGATGTCATTAAACTTTGTGAAGGATTCAAAAAGCGATCTCGGTTTTCTTGAGCAGGCCATGCACTGGGTGTTTGATTGAGAAACTTGAGGAATTCAAAAAGAAGCTCAAAGATCATGATAAGCAGATGAGTGCCGTTTGATAAACAAAGTGGAAACACTTCTATAACAAGCATTATTGCTTGCATAAGTTTTCTATAGGTGCGTTCTGGGGAAAGTGTCTGTTTTTCTTAATCAGAGCATGGCCTTCGTCTGCACCTTTCTTTCTGTTGTTTCGTTTTACGCCTGTCATGTTAAAATAAGCGCAGTTTCCAAAGAGGCTAAGCCTCTTTTTTCATGTACATTTTTTATAGGGCAGACATTCATGCTCGATTCAAAATATCTGCGTGCAAACCCTGAAGAGGCTGCACAGCGCCTTGCGACGCGCAATTTTACCTTGGATATCGAAAAACTCTCCAAACTTGATGCGGAACGTAAAGAGACCATGACCCGCACTCAGGAATTGCAATCGCAGCGTAATTCCATTTCCAAGGAGATTGGCAAGACCATGAAATCAGGCGGAGATCCAGCTCCGCTTAAAGAGCAGGTTGCCAAGATCAGCGATGAGCTTGCCAAGGTTAAGGCAAGACAAGATGAAGTCTTGGAAGAACTTAAGCAGTATTATCTGACAATTCCTAATCTTCCTGACAGTTCCTGCCCGCTCGGAAAAGATGACAGTTTCAATGTCGAAGTCAGAAAATGGGGTACTCCTCGCAAGTTTGACTTTGAAGTCCGCGATCATGTAGCCATCGGTGAAGGATTGGGAATGCTTGATTTCGAGCGTGCCCGTAAAGTATCCGGTGCCCGTTTTGCTTTCATGACCGGAGCCATCTGCCGTTTGCACCGTGCTTTGGTTCACCTCATGCTTGATCTTCATGAAGAGCAAGGTTACACCGAAGTTTATACTCCGTATCTTGTGAATTTAGATTCACTTTACGGTACTGGCCAGATGCCGAAATTTGCTGAAGATCTGTTCCACACCAGCTTGAACGGCGATGCTGACGGTGATGACGTCAACCGTCATTTCTGCCTCATTCCTACAGCCGAAGTGCCGCTTACCAATATGGTACGCGATGAAATCATCCCTGAACAGGATCTCCCTATCAAGATCACCGCCCATACTCCTTGCTTCAGATCCGAAGCCGGATCTGCAGGACGTGATACCCGCGGTTTGATCCGCATGCATCAGTTTGACAAGGTTGAAATGGTGCAGATAGTAAAGCCTGAGGACTCCTGGCAGGCTTTGGAGCTTCCTTATCATGTGGTGGCTCTTTCAACTGGTGACATGGGCTTTAGCTCTGCCAAAACTTACGATCTTGAAGTATGGCTGCCTGCGCAAAACTGCTATCGTGAGATTTCTTCATGCTCCAACTGCTTGGATTTTCAGGCTCGTCGTATGCAGGCCAGAGTACGCCGTAAGGACGGCAGTATTGAACTTGTGCATACCTTAAATGGCTCCGGTTTAGCTGTTGGTCGTACTTTGGTTGCCGTATTGGAAAACTATCAGAATGCCGACGGCTCGGTAACCGTTCCCAAGGTACTTAGAAAGTATTTGAACGGCCTTGAAGTTTTGACCAAAGAAACCAAGTGAATTTTTTAACTGCAGCCGACTGGGTGATCATCGCTGTGATTGTGATCTCGGCGATGATTTCGCTTATGCGCGGTTTTGTCAGGGAGGCAGCATCCATACTGGCATGGATCGCTGCCTTTTTGGTTACAGGAAAAATGTACGGTGCCGTGGCACCGTTATTTGTCTTCTCAAATGATGTACTTACCCGCAATGTTTTAGCCGTGATCGTGCTTTTTGCACTTACGCTTATAGTTACGGGGATGGCAGGCAGGCTGGTTTGTACCATGATTGAGAAGGCAGGACTTTCAGGCTTTGACCGGCTCTTGGGTGTAGTCTTCGGCGTATTAAGAGGCGTACTCATCATGGCTGCGGTCTTGGCTCTTTTGCAGATCCTTTTTCATCTGCATATCCTTTTGTTTGTGCAGCAGACGCAATGGTACAGTCAGTCGGTATTCCTGCCTGATCTGCAACGTCTTGTGAACTGGTTCTTTTTGTACATGTCAGCCCCGGTAACGGGCAGTGGAGCTTGAAACTATGTGCGGTGTAGTAGGAATGGTGGGATTTTCTCCCGTCAATGTCGCAATTTATAATGCCTTGCAGGTGCTTCAGCACCGTGGTCAGGATGCCGCCGGTATCGTAACCATGGATGAGGTCGGGAATTTTCATCAGCGTAAGGCCAACGGCATGGTGCGCGACGTGTTTCAAACCCGTCATATGATGAGATTGGTAGGAAACATCGGTATAGGTCACAATCGTTATCCTACTGCAGGATCTTCAAGTGCAGCCGAAGCCCAGCCTTTTTACGTAAATTCACCCTATGGAATAGCTCTTGCACATAACGGTAATCTCATAAATGCAAAAGAGTTGCGTGAAAAATGCCGTAAAGCCCGCCGTCATGTGAATACTCAGTCTGATTCTGAGATGTTGCTTAATATTTTAGCTTGGAAACTTACTGCCATTGAAAGTGAAGTTCCGCAGCCTGAAGATATTTTTAAAGCAGTACGCGGCACTATAGCCGAGATTAAAGGCGGTTACGGGGTGGTAGCGGTAATTTTGGGAGTCGGTCTCATTGCTTTTCGTGATCCTTTTGGGATCCGTCCTCTGGTTTTCGGCGAACGTAAGTTAGAAGACGGTCGTACTGAGTATATGGTGGCATCAGAAAGTGTGGCTCTGGATGTCAACGGTTTTAATTTGGTACGCGATGTAAAGCCGGGCGAAGCCTTGCTCATCACCAAAGACGGTAAATTTTATTCTTCTATCTGTGCAGAGCATCCGAAACTTCAGCCTTGTATTTTTGAATATGTTTATTTTGCGCGTCCTGACTCCATTATCAACGGAGCTTCCGTGTACGCAACCCGCGTGCGCATGGGAGATAAACTTGCCGAGAAAATCAAGCGTGAACAAGGTGATCTTAAGATAGACGTTGTGATCCCCATTCCGGATACTTCGGTAGACGTGGCTGTTCAGATAGCTCGTCATCTTGAGCTGCCATATCGTCAGGGCTTTGTTAAAAACCGTTATATAGGCAGAACTTTTATCATGCCGGGGCAGAGCCAGCGTAAAAAATCGGTACGTAGCAAATTAAATCCCATCAGAGCCGAGTTTGAAGGTAAAAATGTTTTATTAGTTGATGATTCCATAGTTCGCGGTACTACATCAATGCAGATTGTGGAAATGGCACGTGAGGCGGGAGCTAAAAAGGTTTTCTTTGCCTCAGCTTCTCCTGAGATCCGTTACCCGAATATCTACGGTATCGACATGCCGACATCGGATGAGCTTATTGCTTATAAGCGCAGTAATGATGAGATATGCAAGTTGATAAAAGCCGACGCACTGATTTATCAGTCTCTTGATGATCTGAAAGCGGCAGTTACCGAGGAAAATCCGGAGCTTAAGGAGTTTGATTCCTCTATCTTTACCGGAGACTATATCGTACCTCCTGCAAGCGGGTATTTTGATGAAATTGCAAGACAACGTAACGATGATGCCAAGGCTGATAAGGCTTGGAACGATTCGTGCGACGCGCTGGATATTTACAATATAGGCGATAAAAACTCGTAACGTTAGTAATACTTGCTTAATACATTTTTTTAAGCCGTAACCTGCATTGAACAAGTTACGGCTTTTATGCAATCGTTAGTTTGCAAGTGTTAACTGATATAATGAATCGATATTAAATATCTATTTGAAATCTAAGTAAAAGATCAGTCTATAGGGTATGACTTGCTGTACTTAAAATGTCATGTATATCACATATTTTGTGATATATTAGTCAACTGAATTAAAAGAGGGCTTTTAGTGCTCTTTACAATAACTGCAGGTAAATTTACAACATGAATATTATTTCTTCTGCTTATGCAGCCGATGCGGCTCAGGCCCAAGCCGGCGGTGATCTTTCCATGATCATTGTCCTTTCCGTGT
>CABQMD010000118.1 GCA_902465145.1 uncultured Succinatimonas sp.
ATCAGGAGGAATGCCGCAAAAGATCATTTCAAAATTCATCGAAAATGTCCTAAGCAAATTACCGTCAATTCCTCTACAAGAACTGCTTCCCAAAGAATTCAATCCGTATGATATGGATTTAGGCTCAGCTATTACAGCCGTTCATCATCCTCTGAGTCGTAAAGATCATAAATTACCGCTTCCTGAAGAACTTCCCTGCTTTAAACGAATTGCTTTTGAAGAACTTATTGCATACCAGCTTTCAATGCTGAATTTAAGGCGTATGAACTTAAGTCGGGAAAGCCTTCGTATTCCTTTCTCCCCAAAATTCCACGATCTGCTGTTAAAAAACCTAAAATTCAAACTTACGCAAGCTCAGCAAAAAGCTTTTCAAGAAATTTGCGCAGATCTGCAACGACACACTCCGATGTTACGCCTTCTGCACGGAGATGTGGGATCAGGAAAAACATTAGTGGCATTGATGGCCTGTTTGCAAGTTGCAGCAGCCGGTTTTCAAAGTGTTTTGCTTGCACCGACGGAATTGTTGGCAGAACAGCATTACAGAAAATTTTCAGAATTATTAAAACCTGTTGGAATAAAATGCGCCCTGCTTACTTCATCTATAAAAAATACTGTAAGAACACAACTTTTATATGATATAAGTCAGGGAGACATAAAAATAATAATCGGGACCCACAGTGTGTTCCAAAAAGATATTTCATATCATAATTTAGCTCTTTCGGTGATCGATGAACAGCATCGTTTTGGTATTGAACAACGTATTGCCATGCTCTCAAAAGCCCCCAAAGGTAAAACCATGCATCAGCTGGTGATGACGGCAACACCGATACCAAGAACCCAACAGCTAGCTTTGTATGCGGATCTAGATGTTTCCATGCTTGATGAACTGCCTTCAGGAAGAACCCCCATCATTACCGCTGTGATCTCTGCAAATCGCCGTTACGAGGTAATTACCAGATTACAACAAGCATGCTCTCAAGGCATACAGACTTATTGGGTATGCCCTCGCATAGAAATGTCTGATGATGAAGAAAACGACGGAACTGCCTCCGTACTGAAAGTACATAAGGAATTGTGCCAAGCTTTACCAAAATATAAAGTTGCTTTAGTTCACGGCCAAATGAGTACTGCGGAAAAAAATCTCGCAATGCAGGAATTCTCTAGAGGGGATGCTTCTGTTTTGGTGGCTACCACCATTATTGAAGTTGGAGTGGATGTTCCGAATGCTTCAATCATAGTTATAGAAAATGCCGATCGCTTGGGACTTGCTCAATTACATCAACTGCGAGGACGTGTCGGACGAGGCTCCAAATCATCATACTGCCTGCTATTGTACGGTAACGCCCAAGGTGAATGCAGCGAAATAGCAATGCAAAGACTCAAGATCATGCGTAGTACTACCGACGGATTTGCTATTGCTGCAGCAGATCTCAACTTACGCGGCCCCGGTGAAATTTTCGGAGAAAAACAAACCGGATTCAATATATTCAGAATAGCCGACAGTGTTCGCGACGCCGATCTCATACCAAAAGCACATAAAGCAGCAGAGCAAATCATTAACAATAAGGAAACAACCGCTGCTTTGATTAACCGCTGGTTCTCCGCAATTCGTCAAGAAAAAATTTCGTAAAAGCTAAAGAGGCTACTTCATGGCTTTAAGACGCAATATACGTAAAAAACGCCAATATAATGTTTTTTGGCAAAAGTTGTTGAAGTGGCTATTTATACCGACAGGCATCCTGAGCGTAGTCATATTCGGGTTCATCCTTTACTTCAACGGTCAGCACGTTAAAGTTCCGTTGATAAAACTTTTATCTGAACGCTCAGGGATACCTTTCCAAGCATCATCAGTGGAATTTTCTCCTATCTATCCAGACACCGTAAAAATCCACGACATAAGATTTGCATCAAGTCACATAGGAGAACTCTATCTTGAATATGATTTAAAATCACTTTTATCTAAAAAAGAACTGTTAATCAAAGAGTTATATCTACGAGATGCATTTCTTTCTCCTTTGGATTTGGATCTTTTAAGAAAGAAAAATTTAGGATTTGACAAAATATCCATTACTTCATTACGAGCAAAACATGTTCCTGTTGAATTGCCATTTTTAAGTGCAAAAGACGCATCTTTTGATCTATCCGAAGTAAATATAGGTCCAGATCTTAATTTAAACATAAAATCCGGATCAGGTTCATTGGTTAACGGCCTTTGTGACGGTATCTCATATCAAGCTCTCTCTGGATCGATAAAGGAATTTATATTTCAAATTTAAAAGCCAACGCCTTAGGCGGATTTATTTCAGGTTCACTGACTTTTCAAAACAACCATTCAAAACTCGATTTTGACAACCTTCAACTGGATCGAGTTGTATTAAAAGATCCGTTACACTTAATTTCAAAATACAGTCTTAGCGCCAAAACAGCAGAACTCAATGATGTAACCGCTATCATGCCAGCTAACGATCTTTCTCTGTCTGGAATTAATGGTCGTGTAATTGATATGCAATACGATCAGGGAAGTTTAAACGGCAACTTCAAAGGAGATATTTCTGAAATCACCAAAAGTGCCATGCAACTTACTCTAGAAGAAAATAAAGCTGAAATGGACTTTGAGAATAATTCAATAGAAACAAAATTGAGCGGAAATGTCTTTGATGGTTCATACGAACTGGACGCGTCTTTTTCGACAGTTGATACCGGTGATACCATCAGGATGCTGAAACTTGAATCCCCGCATATTGAGCTCACACGAGACCTTGTTGAAGGTTTTTTAAAAGATACAGAAGGAAGACGTATTGCCTTAGGTTCAGTAACTTTTGAAAATGCCCGTTTTTTATCTCATGTTGACTGGTTACCGATATCAGCAACTTCGATTTCCGGAAACATATCCGGATTCTCATGGTCACATACCGACGGTATAACTCCAGCTCCTGCCGGCATGGCAACCTTTACAACAACAGATCTTATTTACTCGGATCTCCGCATCAACTCGATATCTTGCATTGCCAATCTAACTGATCCTGTATTCATGCTGTCAGTGCCAAAACTGCAAATTAAAAACTCACTTGCCGGCATGACTCTATCTTTATCACGTAACGGCGGTCGCAGTTTTTTCATGGCACAAGCCCACGATTTTGACCTTTCAGTATTGAATTCAAGCCTTATTCCTCATCTTCTGAGCGGAAAAATCAATTTAGATGCAGATCTCAAAAGTAAAGGAACAGAAGAAGAACTGTTAACTAACCTTACAGGTTCTATTAAATTTTCAAGTGACAATCTGCTGATTTCTTCTTTTGGTTTGGATCTTATTAACGGCGGGAAAAAAGAAGATTTTGTTTTGGATAAAAGTCGGCTACTGACCGCTTTAGCCGACAGCGATTGCGGTATGCATCAAGTTAAAGCTCAGGCTTTATTCAATAATAAGCAGTTGCGCTATTCTGCCAGCGCATCTTTATCAACGGCCGATGTAAACTTAAACGGTCAAGCGTCGTTGTCAAATTTAAATAATCAAGGAAAAGCATTTTTCGTAAGTACCCCCAAAGACAGCATTACGGTAACAGACATAAGCGGTACCTTAAAAGATCCGATATTCAGTATTAAAGCTCTGCAACGAGGGATGATGCGTCCTGGACTGTTTGTAAAAGCGTTGAGCAAAGAGGAAGAAGAGGCTTATAAAGAAAAACAACAAGCTGAAGAGACTGCCCAACAGCGTGATCACGAAAAATTACTCAATGCAGTACAAGTGTTAAAAGATCAAATAGCAATACTAGAGCAAGATACAAAGGAAAACGTCAATAAAGAAAACCAGGAAATTCATCAAGACAACAAAGAAAAGAATACCGAAAAAAAATAGGCATCTACCTCCACTTTCTGAAAAATAGATTGCCTATATAATCGTAATTAACTCAGTTTGGTATTCTTATCAGCGTTCACACCGCTTTGTTTACTTTCATCAGATGAAGTCGGTTTGGTAGCCTTTTGCTTTAAAGAAGAAGGTGTTCTTGATACACGAATGCGTATGGCCGCTTTATGTCTGACTTTAATCGCATTATCAGATCCCAAAGTAGTTCCTGTCATATTAGCTAAATAAACCATAAACGGCCCGAGTTTAGGAGCTAAGTAATGAGCAAACGGCTTTCTCATGCCGTTTGTCATG
>CABQMD010000119.1 GCA_902465145.1 uncultured Succinatimonas sp.
GTGATCATAGGATCAGGTCCTGCCGGATGTACTGCGGCAATCTACGCTTGCCGCGCGGGATTGAAGCCTTATCTTGTGACCGGTGAAGATGCGGGCGGACAGTTGGTAATTACGCCTGAAATAGGTAATTGGCCGGGGGAGAGCAACAATCCTTCTGGGTTTGAACTCATGGAGAAAATGCAGGAACACGCCAAAAAGGCAGGAACGGTATTTTTGTCCGATCAGGTAGTAAAAACAGAGCTCAAACCGAAGATAAAAACTTTGGAGTTGGCATCCGGACGCATCCTCAAATGTAAAGCGGTGATCATTGCTACCGGAGCTAAAGCCCGTTATCTCGGGGTACCCGGGGAAAACCAATACAAAGGGTGCGGAGTTTCAGCCTGTGCTACTTGTGACGGCTTTTTCTTTCGCGGTAAGGATGTGGCGGTAATAGGCGGCGGCAGCGCTGCTTTTATCGAAGCGCTTTATTTGGCAAAACTCTGTCGCCGTGTCTTTTTAGTGCATCGCAGAAAAGAATTTCGTGCAGAGCATACTCTGATCGAGGCTTTTGATGAGCAGGTTAAGGCCGGCAAGGCTGAATATGTGCTTGAGGCTCAAGTCAAAAGTATAGAAGGTGACGGCAATAAAGTGACTCAAATTGAGCTTTCATTTCCGCATGAAACTAAAAAGTTGGAAATCTCCGGGATCTTCGTTGCCATAGGCCATGATCCGGCAACTGCTTTTTTGGATGATGCTCTATTGTGTGATGACGAAGGATACGTCGTGATTGGCGGTGCCGGTGAGACCTCTACAAGTTGTAACGGAGTTTTTGCTGCCGGTGACTGCTGTGATCGTATATACAGGCAGGCTATTACTTCAGCAGGACAAGGTTGCAAGGCTGCATTGGATGCAGAAAGATTTTTAGCAAGATCATAATCTTTGCTCATCAAGATAATAAGCACGATAAAAAATAAGGATTAAACATGGCAAAAAAACAAACTCCGGGGCTAAAACGTATTGTTAAAGCCGCAGGATACAGCATGAAAGGTTTTAAGGCCGGTCTTGAGAATGAAGCTGCAGTGCGTCAGGAAACGTTGCTTGCAATTATCTTGACCGTGCTTGCGTTTTTTATATACCAAGATCTTTCGGAACTGCTGTTGCTCATTATTTTACCTTGGCTTACCGTAGCGTTTGAGCTTGCTAATTCCGCAATTGAGGCTGTAGTCGACCGCATAGGTTCAGAATGGAATGAACTCTCTGGCAGGGCCAAAGATTTGGGATCTGCTTGCGTATTCGTACTTTTAATTCTTACCTTGATAACTTGGGTTGCAGTATTGCTTGAATACTTCAGGATCATTTGATTTGATGAGAAGTCACGAATATTACATGGAGCTTGCTTTGGCACAGGCTCAGCTAGCCTGGTCCATAGGTGAAGTCCCTGTAGGTGCGGTAGTTGTAGATGACGAAGGAAATGTCGTCGGGGCAGGATGCAACCGCACATTGTCTACTCACGATCCGTCTGCTCATGCAGAGATGGTAGCTTTACGCAACGTAGGACAGAATCTTAAGAACTACCGTTTGCCGGATCTTACTATGTATGTGACGCTTGAACCCTGCACAATGTGTTCGGGGCTTTTGGTGCATGCAAGACTCAAAGCTTTGTATTTCGGAGCTCCTGATCCGCGTACCGGTGCCTGCGGAAGTGTTTACAATGTCTTGGGAGACAAAAGACACAACCATCAGGTGCAATTTTATGGCGGGATACTAAAGGAACGCTGTGCAAAAATTCTGGTGGATTTTTTTAAATTAAGGCGCAGTCAGATCAAACAAACCAAATCAAAACGCATAGCGCAGACTTTGGGACTGCAAAAAATACCGTCAGACGTGACAAAAAATAAAAAAAATGACAAAGCCTGCAAATTAAAATTGACCAAAGACCTCTGTTGTAAGATGATCATCCAAAAGCGGACAGGGAAAAAGGAGCTGAACGTGAAAAGCCGCAACAGCATTCGCAATGAAATAAACAATATTTATAATTCCAAGGTCACGCTGTGGTTGACCGAGCACGTAAAGAATAACAAAGAAATTCAGGGTTTCCCCATCCGCATTTACCTCGGTGCCCCAGCGCGCGAGGAGGAAATAGCTTCAGACAAAGAGCTTTTCTTGGCTTTTTGCGATGACTGGCACCGTGAGCTGGCGGCAGGAAAGGTCGATTTTATTGAAAAAGAATTCCGCAGCGTGGGAAAGCTGGAGGTTCCAGTCCATCTGGTCTTTGAGAAGCCGGAGGAAATCGTAGCCTGGTGCGGCCATCTTGTAGAGTACCGTACGGCCTTAAAACGTCTGGATATTGTTGCAGAACGCATTCCTTCGCTTGTCGATAGTGCTCTTGAAAATATTTCAAGCCTGACTTCTCTTGAAGATCTTGATTTTAAACGTTTTGTTGAAGTATGTCGCTGGCTTTTGAAGCATCCTGCAAGCGGTAGCATGATCCGTCAGATGAATCTGCGCGGTGTGGATTCTGTTTGGTTTGAAGAACACCGCGGTCTGCTTTTGCAGTTTTTACGTTCTTACCTTAAGTTAAATCCTTTGAGAAAGGATTTAAGACAATTGGGATTGGTTCCTCCGCCGCAATTGGTGCGCGCCGTGGTCTTGGATCCTGCGTTACGTAAAAAAGTAGGAAATTTGCGTTATCTGGCTTTTACCGCTGCAGAAGCTCAGACTTTGGAGCTCAAGAGCAGCAAAGTCATCTTTATGGAAGATCTTACTTCCGCTTTATCTTTACCAGACATCCCCGGCACCGTTGCCGTGATTTTGCCGAACGGTTCGTTAAAGCAGCTGTGTTCTTCAGAGTGGATCGCTCAGTCCCAGTGTATCTTTTTAGGATCGGTAGGTTTCGGTGCATTGGTAAGACTCAACAATATAAGGGTTTATCTTCCTAAAACTCAGTCGCGTCTGTTAAACGAGGCGTTTTTCCTTGAAAATGAGGATCTGTGGGGGGCTGATCATCTTACATCGTCTCAGGTTCCCGTTGAGACCCCTCTGTTGCTTACGGCTGAGGAAAAGACTCTTTACAATCTTTTTGTCGACAGGATTGTAAGACAGCAGTCTGTGAACATTCCTCAGGAAAGGGTACCTTTTGACATACTGTGCCTTGCCGCAGGTGCGGTGTTGCCGCCTGCAAATTCAGAGCACGTAGAGGAAGATAGTAAAATCTCCAAAAAAGAGAACTCGTCTGAGAATACAACCATAGTAAAGGAACAGCCTGAGATAAAAAAACAAGATGATTCAAAAGATCATGAAAATCAGGAAGATGAAAGTCCTGAGTTATCTGATCTCGAATCTCTTTAAAAGCACTTGCAACGGTAAGAGTTGTTGCCGTTGCTTTTGTTTTAGGTGAGATCCTTGATGTATACAAACTTTAAAGAGCTTGTATAGATTGAGGATCTTTTTTTCTTTAATCGTGTTGATATGAAATTGTTGCTATGACAGAGATCTTGAAAAACTCACAGAACATACGTAGGCGAAAGAATATCGGTACCGGGTTGATGGTATTTTCTGAGTTTCAAGAATGCAACAGTTATTATGTCGACAAAACCTCATTCATTAAGGATTTAATGAATGACGGGAAACAAACATTATTATTTACCCGTCCTCGTCGTTTTGGAAAAACTCTGACCCAGAGCATGCTTAAAGAATTTCTGTGCTTGAATTTTGAAGAGCGCTCAGATCATGATGAAAAATTGCACAAACTTTTTGACTATTTGCAGGTTAGTTCTGATCCTGAATTTTGTAAGCAGCACATGGGGCGCTATCCGGTGATTTTCATTTCATTCAAGGGAATAGATCAACCTTCCTTTGAAGGTATGCGTTCAGAACTTATACGTTTGGTACGGACTTTGTACCGTTCATTTGCTTTTCTCTTAGAACGCGGCAAAATCGGAGAGTTTGATCTTAATAGCTTCAGGGAATACGCAGAATTCAATAATTTAAAATCAAGGGCTGAGGAGGATAGCCTGATCACCGGTTGTCTGGAATTTCTGTGTGAACTTTTAAAGAAGATCTACGATCAAAAAGTCATAGTTTTGATAGATGAGTACGATGTACCGATAAACAGGGGACACAGTTGCGGTTTTTATGA
>CABQMD010000120.1 GCA_902465145.1 uncultured Succinatimonas sp.
ATACAGATTTGACTGGACAATTTTCTATAAGAAAACTTTTTCCAATTGTTCCTCCAGTCCGAGCTATTACAATATCATCTACATTTAACAAATAATTCAAAATATTCTTACTATCAATTTCACAAAATGGAACTGTATTCCAATTAACATTGCCATTCTGTATATCAGTAATTCTTAATAATTTGCAAGTTCCATGTTGCATTGCTGATGCAGTAAATCCATACTGTATTTTCTTTGATAATTTTTTCAAATAAACCCATTTCCACTTCTCAGGAATTTCAAAAGGAGTTTCTGCAGGACCCTCTCCGATTTGATCTACGGACGGTTCTTCATCAAGCTGAGGAACAAGTTTCCCGCGGATCGCCAGATCGATAAATCTTGATTTCAATGCTTTGATATCGATCATTTGGATTCAAGCTCCTTAAGTTCCTCAACCAATCCTTCAAGAGCTCCCATCACCTCTTTAAACTCTTTAAGACAATCCTCACTTTGGGAAATAAGCTCTGCAACCGTTACTTCATTTTGCGCTTCTGCTTTCTTAAGCCCGAGATCCAAACTGTCATTGCCTTTGGCGATCTCCTCACGGGTATAAACAGACCAACGCGGATCTTTTATGCTGTGACGATCTTCTGCGGTATATGCCTTGATAAATCTGGCAAAATCTTCTCGTACCAATGGAGATTTCACGCCAATCTTGCGCATGTCGGATCTCAAATCGTAGAACCAGACTTCTTTGGTATTGCCTTTATCAGCAGATCCTCTGGTAAAGAACAACACATTGGTCTGAACACCTTTGGCATAAAAGATCCCGGTGGGCAACCTTAATACAGTATGCAGATTGCACTTATCCATAAGATCGGTTCTGATGCGGGTACCGTCGCCTTCTGCAAAGAGTACGTTGTCAGGAAGCACAACAGCCGCGCGGGCTTTACCTCCGGTATTCAAACTGCGGTAGATATGCTGCAAAAAATTTAGCTGCTTATTACTGGTCTGAAAAGTAAGATCGGTTCTGCTCGCGCGCTCTCCGCCTTTTTTCGTACCAAAAGGCGGATTTGTAAGCACCACGTCATAATCTTTCATCTTCATACCGTCGTTTGACAGAGTATCACCGTGTTGGATCCTGCCCTCTATACCGTGAAGCATGGCATTCATAAGTGCCAAACGATGAGTTCCAGCCACCAACTCACATCCGGTGAAAGCTTTCTTAATCTCAAAATCGGCAGTATCTGCATCAAGATCTCCAAAATCTCCGGTATGCTCTTTTACATACTGAAAAGCCGAGATCATGAAACCGAACGTACCGCAAGCAGGATCGTTGCACTTCTCCTTAGGCTGAGGCTTAGTAAGTTCGGTCATCACGTTGATAAGCACGCGCGGAGTGAAGTATTGACCTGCTCCTGACTTAGTCTCATTAGCGTTTTTCTCAAGCAATCCTTCATAAAGATCGCCCAAACCTTCATCTTTTGCAGAAAACCAATCAAGTCTGTCGATATCGTCGATAAGTTTCTTCAAATTGGCAGGTTCGTCTATTTTTGAAGATGCTCCCTGATAGATATCTCCCACTATGCCGCCCTGCTCACCAAGCTCTTTTAAAATCTCCTGATATTTTTTCAAAAGGGCTACACCTTTCTGGGATTTAAGCTCTTCCCAACGACAAGAGCTTAGGATCTGCTCTTCAGCTCCGGTTTCTTCAGCCATTTTCAGGAACAAGAGATAGGTAAGCTCGGTTACGTAATCCTGATAGGTAATGCCGTCATCTCTTAAAACATCGCAAAGTTTCCACAGCTTTTGCACGATTTCCTTAGTTTTCATAATGAAGCCTTACCCTGTTCGTTAAACATAATGTCGTTAAATTCATCCAAATAGGTGGAAAGTTTACCCTCAAAATATTTGGTATTAATACGTTTAAATCCTCCCTGGGATTTAAAACGCACATCCGTATCCAAAGTTTCTGCATTGAGTACAGCCATGTCGTCATTAAGCAGGATCTGTTCAAAACGCTTAAGCCAGTTCTCTTCCTGCTTTGAAAAATGATGTCGCTGCTTCAATTCCTTGACAGCGCGCATAACCTTGGCTTTGTGATCTTCAAGAGGTTCATTGATGGCGATATTGCGCACTATGGAAATGATGTCAAAACTCATTTCCTCATCGGTTGCCGTATTGATGCTCTTTAAGGCGCTGCTTAACTGCTGTTTGGAAAAACCGGCTTCATCAAGTTTGGCCAGAAGGCTCTTTAACGACTGCCTTGAAAGATCACGCGGTCTGGTGCAGATGAGATTTAAGATTTCCACCGATTCGCGGTTTTCCTTTAGATAATGATCAAACGCTTCAAGGTAATCCTCAGGATGCTCGTACTTTTCCCCGTAATTGCCCAAATATAACCTTTCATGAGCGGTAAGTTCATCTTCATCATGGGACACCACCACAAAATGCCCCTTACGCGCCTTGATCCTGTCAAGAGCTTTTACATACTCTTCATTTTCTATAAGAAACCGTTTTACCAAAGCAGGCGAATTCTGATGTGCCGCAGTACGAATGAATTCTTCGGGAGTTTTACCGCTGAGATCTTTAAAGTGAGCTGTAGCCTCCTCATCCATAACCTTTTGCTTGCGTCTTAATTTGGCGATCACGGCTTCTGCCTGAAACTTTGCTTCATCATCAGAATCTGCTGTTTTCAAACGCTCAATAAGCTCGGAAAAACTCTCATTAGGTTTTTGCACCACCGGTTTCATATTCGTGAAGCTGTTCATAGCCTCGCAGGCTCCGACCGCATCGTAGATTTCAAAATGATCTTTACCAATCTCAGGACACAATCTGGTGGCACGCCCCAGCATCTGCTCAAAGAGTATGCGGGATTTAACGGCTCGTAAAAATACCAGACGGGTGATTTGGGGGATGTCTATTCCGGTGGTGAGCAGATCCACGGTTACGACTATGCTCGGGTAACGCTCTGATTTAAAGCGTCTGATCTGCTCGCGGATCTTTTTCTGATCGCCGTCTCCGGTACGACCGGTGATCTTGACGATGGCATCATTATCAATTCCGCTCTCAACGTAAATCTCACGCAGTATGTTTACCACCTGATCGGCATGAGCATCGTTTACCGCATAGATTAAAGTTTTTCCTTCAACATCGGGAGATTCGGGATCGATATCCGCTGCCACGGTTTTCAACACCTCGCGGTTGAAATTCTCCGTGATCACCGTTTTGTTAAATTGCTCTACGTCAAAATTCAACTCATCATCAAGATGCATGGTGTCTACGGTTTGACTCACCGGATCGTAATACTCCAGCTCCTCGCCTTTTTGGTAATGGATACCGCTTTCAGACAACTTGGTCTTGATGACATGCGGTGCGTCAAAATCCACCAACATACCGTCCATAACCGCCTGACGGTAGGAATAGGTATAAACAGGTTCTCCGAAGATGGTGACGGTATGCATGGCAGGAGTTGCGGTCAAAGCTACTTTCACTGCTGAAAAATAATCCACAACCGAACGATATTTGCTTTGGAAATCCTTCTGATCGCTGTAGAGCATTTCCTCATCGGAAAGCTCTTTGTCGAGAATATAACCGCGGTGGGCCTCATCGATGATCACCAAATCAAAATCACCTACTGCAGGTTTTGCTCCGTCACCGTCAGCTTCGTAATTCAAAATACGGCGTACCATGCTCTGTACGGTGGAAACCTGCACGCTTACCGAAACTATATCCTCGTCAAGATCGCCTAATTTTCTGATGTTGTAGATGCTGCTAAGCGGCATTTTCCGCTCCAGTCTTACTTCGGAAAATACATCCTGAGTCTGTTCTCCCAAAGAATTGCGATCCACAAGATAAAGAATGCGGTTAAAGCGCCCGCTCTTTAGCATGCGATAGATGATGCCCAAGATCGTACGGGTCTTGCCGGTACCGGTAGCCATAGCCAGAAGGATTTTTTCCTGACCGTTTAAGATGCTTTTTTCAACCGCTCTTACCGCATCAACCTGATAAGGTCTTAAATTAAGTCCGTCAGGATCAAGCAATGCATCCAAAGGCTCTTCCTGAAGACGTTTTACG
>CABQMD010000121.1 GCA_902465145.1 uncultured Succinatimonas sp.
GGGCGCCTTTTTTTTATTTTAAAAAATTTTTTCTGTATGCCATTGCAAAAATAATTTTCTCTTGTAAAATGTTCTGCATTGGATGCGGGAATAGCTCAGTTGGTAGAGCATAACCTTGCCATGGTTAGGGTCGCGGATTCGAGCTCCGTTTCCCGCTCCAAGATAGAAGGCGCCTTAAAGGCGCTTTTTTTATGTCCGAATTTTGTCCAAAATCAAAAATTTCGTGCTCTGTTCAACTCTTGTATTTCATTTTCTGACACAGAGCTCGAAAGTAAGTTATTATTGTTCCAGTTTTTAAAGAAGCTCTGTTCTCCGTAGATATTTGCGGTATGAATTAAGAGTGTTACCGGGACAGACTCGGTAAAGTAATCCTTACAGAAAAATTATGTTCGTAACTACATTAGTCACCAAAATTATAGGCAGCAGCAACGAGCGCATCGTACGCAGGCTAAAAAAAACCGTTAAATCCGTTAATGCATTGGAAAATAAATATCAGGCATTGAAGGATGAAGACTTCCCCAAGCTCACAG
The DNA here is from genome assembly GCA_902465145.1 of uncultured Succinatimonas sp. Lineage (GTDB taxonomy): Bacteria > Pseudomonadota > Gammaproteobacteria > Enterobacterales > Succinivibrionaceae > Succinivibrio. Next base: position 531 of record CABQMD010000121.1, read on the forward strand.
AACAGTTTAGGGAACAGTTAAAAGCAGGAAAAAGCTGTGAAGATATTTTGCCAGATGTCTTTGCCGCATGCAGAGAGGCTGCAAAGCGTACGCTGGGCTTACGGCCCTTTGATGTACAGCTTATGGGCGGTATGGTTTTAAATGCAAATCAAATAGCCGAAATGAAAACCGGTGAAGGCAAAACTCTGACAGCTTTATTGCCATGCTACTTAAATGCCTTATCAGGTGAAGGCGTGCACGTTGTGACGGTAAACGACTATTTAGCCAGACGCGACTGCGATTGGTCCCGTCCGTTTTACACTTTCTTTGGTATGACCGTGGGAGTAAATATCCCAGGTATGAGCCCTGAAGAAAAACGTCTGGCCTATGCATGTGATGTAACTTACGGAACCAATAACGAATTTGGGTTCGATTATTTGCGTGACAATATGGCTTACACGGCGCAACAGCGAGTACAACGCAAATTAAATTATGCCTTGGTCGACGAAGTTGATTCTGTGCTTATCGATGAGGCCCGCACTCCGCTGATCATTTCCGGACCGTCAGAAAATGATTCTAAGCTTTATTACGCAGTGGATAAACTTATTCCCGGTCTTATTTTCCAAGAGAAGGAAGATACCGAAGATTATACCGGTGACGGTGATTACACTCTCGATCTTAAGCTAAGGCAGGCTTATCTTACCGAACGCGGACAGATAAAGATCGAGAAACTCTTAATAGATGCCGGATTATTGCCTGACGGAGAGAAGCTTTTCTCTTCCTCGCACATTGCTTTGTTGCATCATGTTATGGCGGCTTTGCGTGCTCACACTCTGTTTAAACGTGATGTTGACTATGTGGTTGACAACGGGCAGATTGTCATCATCGATGAGCATACCGGCAGAAAGATGCAGGGACGTCGTTGGTCTGACGGGTTGCATCAGGCAATTGAAGCTAAGGAAGGTTGTGAAGTTCGTGCAGAAAATCAGACTTTGGCCTCGATCACATTCCAAAATTATTTCCGTATGTACAAGAAACTTGCCGGTATGACCGGTACTGCTGATACTGAAGCTTATGAGTTTCAACAGATATACGGCTTGAGAACAGTGGTTTTGCCGACCAATAAACCTATGATCAGAAAAGATCTTCCTGATCTTATTTATCTTACCGAAGAACAAAAATACAAGGCAATTATCGAAGATATCAAGAAGACCGTTGCAACCGGGGCACCGGTATTGGTTGGTACCATTTCGATAGAAAACTCTGAAAAGCTTTCTGCCATGCTGAATGCTCTGAATATTCCGCATCAGGTTTTGAATGCCAAATTCCATGAACAGGAAGCTCACATCGTTGCTCAAGCCGGTCGCCCCGGTACGGTGACCATTGCAACGAACATGGCAGGCCGCGGTACAGACATAGTTCTCGGCGGTAATTTGCAGGCAGATCTTGCTGCACTTGGAGATTCACCCGCGCCTGCAGAGGTAGAGAGGGTAAAGAAAGAGTGGCAGGAACGACATGATGCCGTATTGAAATCTGGCGGTCTGCATATCATCGGTTCTGAACGTCATGAGTCGCGCCGTATTGATAATCAGTTACGCGGTCGTGCCGGACGTCAGGGTGATCCCGGTTCATCTCGCTTCTACCTCTCCATGGATGACAATCTCATGAAGCTTTTCGGTTCTGAAAAACTTAAAAACTTCATGAAACGTATGGGAATGGAAGATGGTCAGCCGCTGGAACATAAATTTATTACCAGAGCAATAGAATCGGCTCAACGTAAGGTTGAAACACGCAATTTCGATATACGAAAGAGTCTTTTGGAGTATGACGACGTTGCCAATCAGCAACGTAAGGTGATTTACGAGGAACGTAATGCGCTGTTGGACGGTGAAGATATTCACGAAACAGTGGAAACTATTTTTAGCGACGTTATCAATTCAGTAATTGATAAGTACATTGAACCCAATTCATTGCCGGATAGTTGGAAAACAGAAGAACTTGAAAAACGTCTGCTGGCCAATTTCTTAATAGCATGCCCTGTCCGAGAGTGGATGAAAGAAAATGATAAGCTCGTTGAACAGGATATCAGAGATAAGATCCTTGCAATAGCCAAAGATGCATATCAAAAGAAATGCGACTTGATCGGAGACGATAATCGCAAGAGTCTTGAAAAGAGCGTCATGCTTCAGTGTATAGATAATCTGTGGAAGGAGCATTTGGCCGCCATGGATTATATGCGTCAGGGTATAGGCTTGCAGGGCTATGCACAAAAGAACCCTAAGAGCGAATATAAGATTGCCTCGTTCAAGTTGTTTTCTGAAATGCTTGAAAATCTTAAATTCCAAGTCGTGTCGCTTTTGTGTCGCATTCAGGTAAGATTGCGTACTCCGGAAGAAGAACAGGCTGAATCCGAGCAAAAGGCTCTTGAGGAACAGGCTTCACAGGAAGAAGAAAAAATGAGAGAGCAGGCTAAACTTTATGCCGGTATGCATATAGGCAGAAATGATCCTTGTCCTTGCGGATCAGGGAAAAAGTTTAAAAACTGCCACGGCAAGTTTGTCGAATGATTAAAGCCGGCCAAAAGGCCGGCTTTTATACATCCCGCCTCAGTGGCGGGATTTTTTATCGTTTAGATTGAGAGCAGCTTTACATGCCTGATTGGAACATAGCTGAAATAGATTCTTCGTTATTGATACGACGTATGGCTTCTGCAAGCATAGGTGCCAAGGTAAGCTGGCGGAAGTTGCCAAGAGCCTGGAAACGCTGAGTAGGGGGTATCGAGTCAGAAACTACCAATGTATCTATTACGGATGAGGAGACATTGTCGTAAGCTTGTCCTGAAAGTACGGGATGAGTTACGTAAGCATATACACGCTTGGCCCCGCGTTCCTTCAAGGCAGCCGCTGCTTTGCATAAGGTTCCTGCTGTATCACATATATCATCAACGATAATGCAGTCGCGATCTTTTACCTCTCCGATCAAATTCATAACCTCAGAAACGTTCGGACGGGGACGGCGTTTATCTATTATGGCAATATCGGCGTTGTTCAACAGTTTTGCTATGGCACGGGTGCGAACCACTCCTCCCATGTCCGGTGAGACTACACATGGATTTTCAAGTTTCAAAGAGAGCATGTCGTCAACAAAAATTTGACTCGAGAAACAGTTATCCACAGGAACATCAAAGAATCCTTGGATTTGTTCTGCATGTAAGTCAACTGTCAATACACGATCAACTCCCACTGAAGATAAAAAATCGGCAACAACTTTGGCCGTGATTGGAACTCTGGCTGAACGCAGACGGCGATCCTGACGGGCATATCCGAAATAAGGAATGACGGCAGTAATACGACCGGCTGATGCACGGCGCATTGCGTCGATCATAACGATCAGCTCCATGAGGTTGTCATTGGTGGGAGCACAAGTTGATTGGATGATGAAGATATCGTCGCCGCGTACATTTTCATTGATCTGGACGTGTATTTCGCCGTCGCTGAAAGTATCGA
>CABQMD010000122.1 GCA_902465145.1 uncultured Succinatimonas sp.
GGCATCCGCCACCAGAACCCTGTCTGCCAGATCCTGATGTTTTCCTTCAAAAAAAAGAGGGATCACTGCAACTGCATAAGAAGAGGTGCAATTTGAGATCCGATCTTTTAGTTCTTTCATAATGGCAGGATGGGTTATGGCATTGAGCTTTTCCAAAGCTTCGTCATTTCCGAATACTTTAAGGCGCAAAGCCCGGCGATTTAAAGATCCGTCATCATTTAAAATGTCGTTGCCAAATGCAACGGTAAGTTCTTTTAAAAGAGGTTTTCCGCTGCCGCACAGTTCTCTTGAGATGAGATCTGTATCGAAAACAGGCACTCCCAAAGCCTTGAATTGATCTGATATTACGGTTTTTCCGCAGGCTATTCCTCCTGTAAGGACTACGCATCTGGTAGGTTTCTTGGTGTTTTTACACATGATTTATTGTCCGTTAAGAAAACGTTTTAGGCGTAATTCAAGTTGAGTCTTCAGATATGAAAAACCTGAAGCTTCGTTAAGCGTGAAAGCATCCGCATGATGCAGTGCGGTATTTTCTTCGTCGTAATCGTGCAGTATGGTGGATTCTTCCTGCATTTTTCCGCACAGTAACAAAACTCCCAAGTTTTCGTCGGCAGGATTTGCGTAGCTTATCTGGACGTCGTATTTGCAAACTGTTTTAAGAAAGCGTCGTTTGAATACTGTTTGCAGCGATGAATATTTTGAGTCCAAAAAACAGTAACCTTCGCGGCGGTCAGGTGAGCTTATCTTGATGAGGAAATCAGGTGTGTATACCGCGCTTGCGCTGAGTATCTGCTGTTCTATAGTGTTGTGATCTTCATTAAGTTTCCAAGATGAGGAACGAAGCAGATTGATCCCTTTATCTTCTTGCTGATAGTTTTTTATAACCGGCTGATAAAAAAGTTGTACAGCGGTATCGTTTAAGGAAAATTCAAAGAGGTTGTCAAATGACGGAGCCGTATAAAATCTTGACTGATAGCTCCAGTTTATCTTTACACTTCTGATGAGTCTGCATCCGCACGTGTTCAGCACTTCACAGATCTTAAGTAGACAGTAGTATTCGTACCAAAGATTTCTTGCGGTAGTGTTTAAGAAAAATTGTTTTTGTTCATCGTTGTTTATGTGTTTAAACCAGTTATATGCCAGAGCATAAATACGATGATATGCAGGGGTACAAAGCACTTTGTTGGTAAGATAAGGCGGTTTTCTCAAGACTTGCGGTGTCGATCCTGCAAACAGGGTTTGATATTCAAAGTACAGCTTTTGTAATTTGACAACACATTCAGACAGTTCCTGTACCCAAGTTGATACGGCGGGATCTCGTTCAAATCCTGAATAAACGGATTGACCGAATCCTTGTAATGAAGGCGTAGCGTTTTGTCCATGTTCAGAAGTAGAAAAAAATATGAGATTGTAGGCATCGTACAGATTTTGATACACGGTGAATAAAAAATTCAGGATCACCTCGTTTTCAACATTATGATTTGTTACGACAAGACTTCTGTTTAAAGTCCTTCTCGGCATGTAGTTTTGTCCGTTTGCAACAACTGTCGATGATGCTTTGGTTGCAATAAGTTCGTCGGGATGGGTGACTATGTATTTTAAAGTGTCGGAAGTAACGGTTTTTACGCGTTCGAGAGCTTCAAGTTTTTCTTCAAATTCAAAAGAACGTCTTGCAGTTGAGCGGAAGAATTCAATAGCCTCCGTGTAACAGGAAATGATCTGTTTTGCTGTTTGCAACTGCAGTTTGCTGTTTGCGTTATTGTCAGTTAAGTTTCGATTGAAAAGCTCAGAAAGTCGGTTTTTTACCAGATATTCCTGATTTTTCAGAACGAAACAGCGCATGGCAAAGATATTGTCGTTTTCTTTTTGATCGCGTCCTAGAACGGTCAGTATCGGCGAGTTAAGTACGGAGCCGTCCGGCATTGCTACTGAAATGACGGCATTTCCCATGCATTGTGAAAAAATAGTTTTGGCACTTTTTGATGAAAGCAGGCAATATTCATTTTTTGCAGCAGAAACTGCGGACAGCGGCTCATCGACGGTCACTTTTTCTGCATTTACCGAAAGTTCGATCCTGTTTAAAGGCTCATCGGATTTTGACAGGATCCAAGCTTCGTATTTTTGATCTGAGAATACGTACAGCGGATCTTTAGGAGTCAGAATTCCTGATCCTAATTCCAAGATCATGTTTTGATACGGCCGCATTTCGTCTGAAATGTGGCTGATATCCAAAAGCGTCAGCCTTAATCTAATCATGAAAGTTCAGAAGAAGCGGTAGTAATTCATGTTGTGATCACCCTCAGAGATGATCTTGTTTAAAAGATCAGAACTTTTTAAAAGTTTTGAGGTATTAAAAAGTTCTAGCAAGGTTTTAAGCATTGCCTGATATTCATCTCCTGAACCTGAAATGTGAGGCAAAATTCTTTGACTTACCGCATAGTCGAGACTGATTTCAAAAGCATTCTGTTTATCATCCTGACGCATCAGCTTTTTGGCGCTTTGTACAAACTTCAAAACGGCTTTTTTAACGCGAGGAGAGATCCTGAAACCTGCTTTGGTTATTTCATCGAAGAAATTCCGCAGATCGTTTTTCAGTTTGAGATCTGTGAAAGAGGTCTCATCTGCGAAGGCAGATTGGAAATCAGTCCATGAAACCGGTTTGTATTCGATGTTTTCCGTCACAAGTTCCTCAGGTTCCATCCAATCGTCAATTTCCGGCAACACTATGACGGGAGCTCGGTCTACCATGCGCGGAGACAGCATTTCCGTGGTCTGATCGTTGTTGATGGTTGCCACGAATCTTAAAGTGTCGGGGATCTTGAAGTTATCTCCGTCTCCTAGGGAAATGAAGCCTCCTGATGTTCTTTCGTCGCAGATGTTCATGAAGTCGGCGAAATAGTATTCCATGGGACTTAAGTTGGCTTCGTCGAGCAAAATGAGATAGGGCAGTCGCTTAAATCCGCTGCGGAATTCTGCGTCCAGATCTTTAAAACATTCGTAACGGTGGGGATCCGGACTTTCGAATTTTCTGGTCAGCGGGTTGTAGTAGCCGATAAGATCGCGCTTTGAAGTCCATCCTTTTTCAACAGATACTGGAATATAGCGATTGACATATTCAGGTTTTGACCAGGGATTTTCTTTTATTTGATGCTCAAGATTGCAAAGACCCAACGTTTTACTCAGGATCTCACAAAGACTGGTTTTGCCTATGCCAGGAGTTCCTGAGAAAATGGTGATGAAGTTTTGACTTAAAGTTACCAAGATGTCGATACAGTCGTTGTAATCGTAACTGCGGAAGTGTTGTAATCTTTTGACAAGTCCTTCTACCAGATTTTGTGAGGTTTTGAATTTTTCTGTTTCCAAGGCATTCAATACCTGGATTTTTTGCTCTGAAACGGCAATGTTTTGTTTTTGGTTGAGGTTTGAAGCCGCTTCCATGATTTTGGAGGCAATTACGTTATCAAAGGCAAGAGTGGAAACTTTCTTTACCGTATTTTCAAGACTGCGGTCAAAATCTTTGAAATCATCAAGTTGTCTTTTTTTGTCCTCAGCAATCTTTTGCAATCTGTTGTTTGCGTGTTTGATGCGTTCTCTTAGATCTTTTAATTCCTGTTCGCATTGAAGCGTAAGTCGATTTTTTTTCTTTTCAAATTCGGCATTAAGAGAGGATAACTCTTCTTCCTTTTTTGAAAGTTTGGTTTTTACGTCGTTTAATTTCCGGTTAAGAGCCTCTTCACTATTTTTTTTGTTTTCAATTTCATAATTAAGCTCTCTGATCTTGTTTACCAGTTCACGGTGTGACGACATGCGTTCCAATGCATCGAGATCGTTTAACAGCGCGTCGTAAATTGCTTTGAATTGTGAAGGATGTTTTTGGGCAAGTTTGGGGATAAGTTTTGCAATATAAAAAGCAGTCTGTTCGTCAATGCGTTCTTTATTCAGCTGATCTATGAAG
>CABQMD010000123.1 GCA_902465145.1 uncultured Succinatimonas sp.
GCAGGTGATCAAGATTGAAGATGGCAATGACGGCGAGCAGGTGGCAAAAGCCATCAAAGAAGCTCAGGCCGATACTGAACATCCTTCATTGATCATTTGCCCTACCACCATCGGTTTTGGATCTCCCAACAAGGGGGGGACTTCTTCATGTCACGGAGCTCCGCTCGGAGATGATGAGATTAAACTTACCCGTGAAAAACTCGGATGGAAGTACGGCCCGTTCGAAATCCCTGAGGAGATCAAAGAGCAGTGGGACGCAACCAAATGCGGTGCAGATTTAGAAAATGCATGGAATACTCTGTTTGATAAATATGCATCGGAGTATCCTGATCTTGCTGCAGAATTTAAACGTCGTATGGCCGAAAAACTTCCGGAAGGCTTTGAGAAAAAAGCTTATGAATGGGTTCATGAGTTGCAAAAACAGCCTGATCCTAAGGTGGCAACCCGTAAAGCTGGTCAAATTTGCTTAAACTTCTTAGGCGAACAACTGCCTGAACTTGCAGGCGGCTCTGCAGATTTGGCTCCTTCAAATCTTACCGTGAACAAGAGTTCAAAGGATAACGGTCCGCACAATTTCTCCGGTAACTATTTCCACTGGGGCGTACGCGAGTTCGGCATGTGTGCTGCCATGAACGGTATGTTGCTTCACGGCGGATTCCGTCCTTACGGCGGTACCTTCCTAATCTTTTCCGATTACGCACGTAATGCTTTGCGTATGTCTGCATTGATGAAGATCCCTTCGCTTTATGTATTTACTCATGATTCCATAGGTGTAGGTGAAGACGGACCTACCCATGAACCGGTAGAGCAAACCGCTTCACTGCATCTTATTCCTAACTTTGATGCATGGCGTCCTTGCGATCTGATTGAGACTGCAGCCGCCTGGGTACACGCCATCGAACGTCAGGACGGACCTTCTGCCATGATCCTTACCCGTCAGGCTTTGGAGCAGATGCCGCGTAACGATGAGCAGGTGGATAATATCCAAAAGGGCGGTTATGTACTGCGTGATTGTGAGGGTACTCCTGATCTTATCTTTGTATCTTCAGGATCTGAAGTGGCTTTGTGCGTGCATGCAGCAGAGGAACTTGAGAAGGAAGGAAAAAAGGTACGCGTAGTTTCAATGCCTTGTGCTCCGGTATTTGATCGTCAAAGTAAGGAATATCGTGACAGTGTTCTGCCTCCTGCGGTAACCGCAAGAGTTGCCGTTGAAGCGGGACGTTCCACCACTTGGTATAAATACATAGGTTTAAACGGTGCCACAGTGTGTATGGATACTTTCGGTGCTTCAGGCCCTGCAGCCAAGCTCTTTGAACACTTCGGATTTACCGTTGACAATGTAGTTAAAACTGCAAAAAGCGTTTTGAAATAATTTTCATTAAACCTTAAAAAAAAGCCCTGTGATGCCAAAAACATCGCAGGGCTTTACATTTAAACGCATAAAAATGTGCAAAAAGTATCAATAACGTGGCATCACGTCACGATGTGCGATAAAATTACTGTGTCAGAAGGGCAAGAGCCCAATTCTGAACAAGTTTGATTCAATTTGAGGAAATACGAACTATGGCAATTCTGAAAATGGCCGATCTCGACCTGAAGGGCAAGCGTGTTCTGATCCGTTCTGATCTGAACGTGCCTATAAAGGACGGTAAAGTTGCTTCCGACAAGCGCATCACCGCCACTCTCCCTACCATTAAGCTCGCTCTAGAAAAGGGCGCAAAGGTCATGGTCACCTCACATCTGGGCCGTCCTGAGGAAGGCGTTTTCAGTGAAGAGTTTTCATTAAAGCCGGTTGCTGATTATATTCAGGATAAACTTCCACAGGTAAAGGTACGTCTCGTTCCTAACGAAGAATATTTGGCAGGTGTCGAACCTAAAGAAGGCGAGTTGCTGGTCCTTGAAAACTGCCGCTTCAACAAGGGTGAAAAGAAGAATGCTCCTGAACTTGCTAAGAAATATGCAGCTTTGTGCGACGTCTTCGTTATGGATGCTTTCGGTACTGCTCACCGTGCTCAAGGCACAACTTACGGTGTTGCCGAGTATGCACCGGTAGCCTGTGCTGGTCCTTTGCTTGCTGCAGAGCTTGAAGCATTGGGTAAGGCCATGGACAACCCTGCTCGTCCTATGGTAGCCATCGTAGGCGGTTCTAAGGTTTCAACTAAGTTGCCGGTGTTAAACAGCCTGCTTAAGGTTGCCGATCAGCTGATCGTTGGCGGTGGTATTGCCAATACTTTTATGGCTGCTGCCGGTCACAAAGTTGGCAAATCTTTGTGCGAAGAAGATCTCATTCCTACTGCTAAAGAACTTTCTGCCAAGACTCAAATCCCCGAGTTCGTTGACGTGGTTGTGGGTAAGGAATTTTCCGAGACTACTCCTGCTGTAACCAAAGATCTTCAGGATGTTGAAGATGACGATATGATCTTCGATCTTGGCCCTAAGAGCATGGCTAATATCGAGAAGGTTATTAAAAACGCTAAGACCATTTTGTGGAACGGTCCTGTCGGTGTGTTTGAGTTTGACAACTTTGCTGGCGGTACCAAGGCTTTGGCTGAAGCTATTGCCAATTCAGACGCCTTCTCTGTAGCCGGCGGCGGTGACACTATTTCCTCAATTCAGAAGTTCGGTGTAACCTCCAAGATCTCCTATATTTCTACCGGCGGCGGTGCTTTCCTCGAGTTTGTGGAAGGAAAGAAACTGCCTGCGGTTGAGATCCTTGAAAAACGCGCTGCTGAAGCCAAGTAATTATGAAAGTGTCTGCCGAAGGGCAGACACTTAAATTTTGATTTAGATCACCATACCAAATTAGTATAGAGTATAAAAAAATGTCAAAGATCCTTGATGTGGTCCAGCCTGGTATCGTTACCGGTGAAAACCTTCAGAAACTTTTTGCCGTAGCAAAAGAAAACGGCTACGCCTTTCCTGCTTTTAACTGTGTAGGAACCAACTCCATCAACGCAGTTTTGGAAGCTGCTCATGAGGCCAAGAGTGCTGTAATCGTGCAGTTTTCAAACGGCGGTGCCGGTTTTATCGGCGGCAAGAGCCTGAAACTTGATAATCAGGGTGTGGCTGTGTTGGGCGCTGTTTCCGGTGCCTTGCATGCTCGTAATGTTGCTAAATATTACGGTGTCCCCGTGGTTTTGCATACCGATCATTGTGCCAAGAAGTTGCTTCCTTGGGTAGACGGTCTGCTTGATGCTGATGAGGCTTATTTCAAGGAGCACGGCGAGCCTCTGTTTTCTTCACACATGATTGATCTTTCAGAAGAATCTTTGAAGGATAACATCGATCTTTGCTCTAAGTATCTTGAGCGTATGGCCAAGATGGGCATGACCTTGGAACTTGAGCTCGGTTGTACCGGCGGCGAAGAAGACGGTGTTGATAACAGCGGTAAGGATGAATCTGCTCTTTATACTCAGCCTAAAGACGTGGCTTATGCTTATGAGAGACTCATGCAGATCTCTCCTAACTTTACCATTGCTGCTTCTTTTGGTAATGTTCACGGCGTTTACAAACCTGGTAATGTTAAGTTGACTCCGACTATCCTTCGCGATTCTCAGAAGTATATTAAAGAGCATTTCCATACTCCTACTGATAAGCCGGTCAATCTGGTATTCCACGGCGGTTCAGGTTCAGCTCCTTCTGAAATTAAGGAAGCAGTATCTTACGGTGTTATTAAGATGAATATCGATACCGATACTCAGTGGGCTACCTGGAATGGCATCAGACAGTATTACGTCAAGAATCACGATTACCTGCAGGGGCAGTTGGGCAATCCTTCTGGTGCTGATGCTCCTAACAAGAAGTTCTATGATCCTCGTGCTTGGTTACGTGCTGGCGAAATTTCCATGAAGGAGCGCGCCATCGAAGCATTTAAGGAACTCGGATCTTACGATTCACTTTAATCATATGTAAGATTATTTAATATGATCCCGGCTT
>CABQMD010000124.1 GCA_902465145.1 uncultured Succinatimonas sp.
AACAGATCTTTATATTCATCAGGCATTTCAAGATCATTTAGGAAGTTTTCCATGATCTCACGAGTGACCTTGCGTCCGCGGGTGAGCTCTTTCAATTTTTCATAAGGATTGGCAATGCCGCAACGACGCATTACGGTCTGGAAAGGCTCTGCCAGAACTTCCCAGTTGTCATTAAGTTCGGCGGCTGTGTGTTCTGGATTGGCCTGAAGCTTTGAGATACCCTTAAGAGTGCTCTTCCAAGCAATAAGGCTGTAACCGAAAGCAACACCGAGATTACGCAGTACGGTAGAGTCGGTAAGATCACGTTGGAATCTTGAGATGGGGAGTTTATTGCCTAAATGTTTAAACAAGGCGTTGGCCAACCCCAAATTTCCTTCTGAATTTTCAAAATCGATAGGGTTAACTTTGTGTGGCATGGTAGATGAGCCGATCTCACCTTTGACGGTCTTTTGGGTAAAGGTACCGTAAGAGATATATCCCCAAATGTCACGGTCGAAGTCGATAAGTATGGTATTGAAACGATCTACTGCGTCGAACATTTCTGCCATATAATCGTGAGATTCGATTTGAGTGGTATAAGGGTTCATTTCAATGCCGAGAGATTTTTCAAATTGCTTGGAGAAATTCTCCCAGTCCACATCAGGGTATGCCACGGTGTGAGCATTCCAGTTGCCTACGGCACCGTTCATCTTGCCCAAAATCACAACGTTGGCATAAGCATCACGCTGTTTTTTTAGACGATATACGAAGGTTGCCATTTCTTTGCCTACGGTAGTAGGTGAGGCTGGTTGTCCGTGAGTACGGGCAAGGAGCGGAAGATCGGCGTATTTGTGAGCTAGCTCCTTAATGGCATTGATGAGCTCGTCCATTACCGGCAAAATGGCTTCGTCACGAGCTGTTTTCAGCATCAAAGCATGCGAATTGTTGTTGATGTCTTCTGAAGTGCAGGCAAAGTGAATAAATTCACGTACTGCAGAAATTTCGAAGTTGTCCTTGGTCTTGTCTTTTAAGAAGTACTCAACGGCTTTTACATCATGATTGGTAACCGCTTCGCGTTTTTTTATATCCAGAGCATCTTCAACGGAAAAATTTTTAATAATGTTGTCAATAAATTGCTCGGTTTCCTTTGAGAAGGCATGAACTTCTTTTATTTGCTGGCATGCGGCCAAATGACGAAGCCAGGTAAGTTCAACCTGCACGCGAAAGCGCATCAAGCCGTATTCTGAGAAAATTGAACGAAGTTCCTGAGTTTTGGAGGCATAGCGACCGTCAAGAGGAGAGACGGCGGTCAGAGTGGATAATTCCATGATGATTTCCTGAAGTTAGCTAATTTTAGAAGGTGGGTGAAAAATAATTCATACTTTCATCAGTTATGGACAAGATGTTCCTGAGCGCATTGTACTATGCGTCCGCGGTGAAACAAGAGCATAAACTTTGATGCTCCCAATTGGTCCCAAAGTACGAATCCACGTATAGCTGCAAGCAATAAAGTACGGATTTTTTCCTGATTTTCAGAAACTTTAAGACATTCCTCACGTCCTGGGATCAGAAGTTTTGGGCAGTTAGGCGAGATCACCGACTGGTAAATGGTTGCACATTCGCGTAAAACGTCCTGGCGCAGAACAGCTTGCAATTCACCGTCCATAAATCCTTGATTTTCCGAGAGCATGCGATCGTGAAAAGCATCGATGCGGTTGCCAAGTTCGTTGAATACATCTTTTCGATTTTGCAGTGCGCCGGATAATGCCATGATCTTATTAAACAGCATCAATATAGCCAAAGAATCATTGCTTCCGTCAGCACTCATGCCTGCAAGCCCGCTTTTTGAAAGAGATGTTGCTACCAACTCAAATCCTGCGGTTAACTGATCTGCAGTGTAGATATCATCTACAGTATCAGGGTTGGTTACACCTATGGCGCGGATCACCGTTGCACAGCTACGTTCGTCCCAAAAACCGGTATTGGCAATCCGGTGGATTTGGCCACAACACTGAAAGACTGCAGCCAGTGCGCGGGTTTGATTTTCTATCTTTTGTTCAGCCATATAGCCTCTTAATGAATCGCGGAGGCGATTACAGCACCTCCAAGACAGTCCTGACCTGCATAGAATACCACCGACTGCCCTGGGGCTACGGCTGCAGTAGGAGATTTAAACATTACTTTAAGTCCTTTTTCATCACGCATTACGGTGCAGGACACGTCCGGTTGGCGATAGCGGATCTTGCAGGTACACTCAAAAGGAAGCATTGGACACTCAACTATCCAGGTTTCGTTCAACGCAGTGAGACCTTTGGCAAAAAGAGCCGGATGATTGTGACCCTGCACCACTATCAGGGTGTTATTCGGAATGTCTTTGCCTGCAACATACCAAGGTTCACCGTTGCCGTCTTGTTTTCCACCTATGTTAAGACCTTTTCGCTGTCCTATAGTTGCATACATAAGACCGTCATGTTCACCTATGATCTTGCCGTCTATGGTTTTTATAGGTCCTTTTTTTGACGGAAGGTAATGGGATAGAAACTGATGAAAACGTTTTTCTCCTATGAAACAAATTCCAGTGGAATCTTTCTTTTGAGCGGTAGCAAGTCCGCGTTGAGCGGCCATCGCGCGAACAGTAGGCTTCTCCAAAGCACCTACAGGAAAAAGTACGCGGTTTAAAACTGAACCGTCAATGGCATGCAAAAAATAACTTTGGTCTTTTTTAGGATCACTGCCACGCATAAGGTGTGCTTCTTTAGTATTAAAACTGCGGCGGCAGTAATGTCCTGTAGCAATAAAGTCTGCTTTGAGATCTTCAATGGCGTAATCCATAAAGGCCTTGAATTTGATCTCTTTGTTGCAAAGTATGTCTGGGTTGGGAGTACGGCCTGCTTTGTATTCTGATAAAAAGATCTCAAAAACTCTGTCCCAGTATTCTGCGGCAAAATTGATGGTTTTAAGTTCTATGCCCAAAGTATCGCACACAGCCTGAGCATCGGCTCTATCGGCAGCTGCCGAACAATAGCTGTCAGTATCATCCTCTTCCCAATTTTTCATGAACAAAGCGGTAACCTTCATGCCGTGTTCCTTCAAAAGTGCCGCGCTTAAGGACGAATCTACTCCGCCTGAAATTCCTACTACCACGGATTTACCTTCAAGTTCGTGCCAGGGAATGTTTGGGTTGAGGTTTTCAAAAGTCATAAAGATGCTCCCGTTGACAGATTAGGGACGGATGACTGAAATGATATCAAGAGGATAACGTTTGCCAGCCAAATAATCATTCATGCAATTGCCGACAAGTCTGGTACGCCATAAATCTTTTTTCTCGAATATTTCCTCGCGGGTATACCATCTGACGTTTAAGATCTCGTGATCAGGATCCTGCGCTTTTAAATGCTCAGGGATCTCTTTTAACCTTGCAGCAAAGCAAAAGCGCTCAATGGTTTCATTATCTTTTACGTAATTGTAAATTCCTGTCAGTGCGGTGAGTTCAACTTCGCAGCCGCTTTCTTCTCGGCCTTCACGCAAAGCTGCCTCCAAAATGCTCTCTTTTGCTTCAATGTGACCAGCCGGCATTCCAAAAACCAGACGGTTATTCTGATCTTCGTTGAATTCTTCAACCATGAGAAAACGATCTTCATGTTCAATTATTAGTGCAACGGTGGCATGGGGTTTGAATCTTTGTGACATGATCCGCTTTGAAATCCTAAAATAAAAACTACCGTCAGGCTAAATAACCACGGAAGCATGATTCAAAGGGAGTGCTCGGGCTTGCCGGCAGTGAAATTAAAAAGGAATGGTGCGCCCTAATAGACTCGAACTATCGACCCCTACCGTGTGAAGGTAATGCTCTAACCAACTGAGCTAAGGGCGCACTGTGTTAAGACGGAATGTATTATAGGTGTAATCTATTATTTTGTAAAGTTATTTGGAATTTTTTTTATAACC
>CABQMD010000125.1 GCA_902465145.1 uncultured Succinatimonas sp.
ATAAAACCTGAGCGCTTTATGGAGGACATGCGCACTGATAAAACCGGAGCCGTAAACTTGGCAGCAGCGCTTGCTTTAGCCATAGGTTTGGGGCTTAAGCGACATGTAAGGGCATATCTTGCCTGCGCACGAAATCTGGTGGGCCCTGATTCCATGGTACCGGGTGATGTCATAGGGTACCCTGACGGTACTACGGTTGAGATAGGCAACACCGATGCCGAAGGCCGTTTGGTTCTGGCTGATGCCATTTTGCAGGCACGCGACGACGGGGCAAAGGTTATTTTAGATGCAGCAACGCTCACCGGCAGTGCCAAATATGCCTTAGGGCGTGATATGTGTGCGGTATTTTGCAGAGACAACCGCATGCCGCAAAGTTTAAAAGACTGTTTTTCTTATACAGGGGAACTTTACTGGCAGCTGCCTTTGTTTAACTTCCACGATCGTTTCTTAAAATCAAGAAGAGCTGCTCTTTCAAATTGCGGTAACGGCTGCAGTGTACCGGGAGCCAGCGCTGCCGCTGCCTTTTTAAAACATTTCGTATCAGACGATGAGCAGTGGGTGCATATAGATTTGTCTTCTGCCTATTTACCAGAAGGCAGTCCTTTTTTGGGAAAAGGTCCTACGGGAGCAATCATTTTCCCAGTAGGTTTGTGGTTAACCGGAGACAGCCTTGACTGATAAGATTTTAAAGAACATCGTGATCCTGACGGGCGCGGGAATTTCCGCTGAATCAGGGATCCCGGTGTTTCGCTCTGAAAGCGGTTTGTGGGAACATGAACGCATTGAGGACGTATGCGTGCCGGAAGCTTTGCAACGCAATCCTCAGAAAGTTCATGATTTTTATAATAAAATGCGTCGTTCATTGGTAGACAAAAAGCCCAACGATGCTCATCTGGCCGTAGCAAAACTTCAGCGCGAATGGCCGCATGTCTCAGGCGGCAACGTGACTTTGGTTACTCAGAATATTGATGATCTTCACGAAAAAGCAGGAAGCGTTGAGGTGATCCATATGCACGGAGCACTGCTTAGCGCAAGATGTGAATCTTGCGGAGCGTCGTGGTATCAGAATAAAGATACATCCCCAGGGCAACCGTGTCCTAAATGCGGGAGAACGGGAGGAGTGCGCCCTGATATAGTGTTTTTTGAGGAAATGCCTCATGACATGGATCTTATAGAAAGAGCTTTGGCCAAATGTGATCTTTTTTTGGCCGTGGGTACCTCAGGAGTGGTGTATCCTGCAGCAGGTTTCTGCCGCTTTGCCAAAAACGTCGGAGCTAACTGCCTTGAGTTTAATCTTGATAAAAGTGCCGTTGCGTCAGATTTTGATTCAGGTTTTTACGGAAAAGCTTCCAAAACGTTACCGAAATTTGTAGATGCTTTGCTAAGCGGAAATAAGGTTACGTCCCTGTTTTAGACTTGCAGTCGCAAGTTTTTGCGCACTTGGTATAATGGCAGGTTGCCTAGTAAAATCAGCAGGAGCGAGAGTGGAAAACAAAGTCAATCTCATGGATCTCTCCGTAGAGGAGATGAAGGACTTTTGCGTGTCCTTGGGAGAGAAGCCTTTTCGAGCTCAACAGCTTATGCGCTGGATCTATCAGTTCGGAGTAACGGACTTCGATCTTATGACCAATATCAAAAAGGATCTGCGTGCAAGGCTTAAAGAGTGTTGCTTTATAGAAGCCCCTGAAGTTGTTACCGAGCAGAGATCGCGTGACGGCACCGTGAAATGGGCTTTGGACATAGGCGGCGGGCAACTTGTGGAAACCGTGCTCATTCCAGAGGACGGACGTAATACTCTGTGCATTTCTACTCAGGTAGGATGCCCTGTAGGATGCGTATTCTGCCGTACCGGGGCTTCTGGATTCAATCGCAATTTAAAGCTGTCTGAGATCATAGGACAGGTGTGGCGTGCTGCGTCGTGCGTAGGATTTAGCAATAATGAGGAACACAAGCCCATCTCCAACGTGGTGATGATGGGAATGGGCGAGCCTCTTTACAATTTGAAGCCGGTGCTATCTGCCTGTGAATTATTGCTTTCTGATTACGCATTTGCTTTATCAAAGCGGCGCGTGACGATTTCAACTTCAGGTGTTGCACCGGTCTTAAACTCCATAGCAGGCAAAATCGACGTAGCTTTGGCTTTGTCGTTGCATGCTCCTGACGATGAATTGCGCAGCAAATTGATCCCGCTTAATGATAAATATAATATTGCCGAAGTTTTGGATGCGGTACGCAACTATATCTCCAAATCCAACGCCAACTGCGGCAAGGTCACCATCGAATATGTGCTTTTGGATGGAGTGAACGACAGTTTGGATCAGGCCAAAGCTTTGGGCAAACTGTTGTCGGATCTTCCTTGCAAGATAAATCTCATTCCCTTTAATCCTCATGAAGCTTCCGAATATCGCAAGCCCTCTGGAAACAGAGTTGAGCGTTTTGCTAGGGAGCTTATGGATATGGGATTTACCGTGATGAAGCGTTCGACAAGAGGCGATGACATAGCCGCAGCCTGCGGTCAGTTGGCAGGACAGGTGAAAAACCGCCTGAAGACGGCGGCAATCGATGCAAAAAGAATTTGACGGAAGTAAAGCATGAGCAAGCATTTGAGAAATCAGCCGCGTATTTCTCCGGAAGTATCGGCTCAGCCGAACGAGGCACAACCTCAAAACATTCAGGAAGTACAACTTAACGACGCTTTGCGCAAAAGTGAAAATATAACTTCGTTTATGCCTAATGACGATGTTTTGAATACGGATCGACCCAACGGTGATGATCCTGACAAGATCCCGGTGACTCCGGAGCTTCCTGACGATCAGGTTCCGAACATGCCTGGCGCCATCTTAAAACATGCACGAGAAATGCTTGGAATGTCGTTGCGGGAGGTTTCTAACCATCTGATGCTCAGGGTGAATACGGTAAGCGATATTGAGCATGACAGGTTGAATCAACCCACTGCAACGCAGTTTGCCGTACAACATCTCACTGCTTATGCGAGGCTGGTGAATATCGATCCTAAGGCGGTAGTCGACCTTTATATGCAAAATGTGCGACAAGTACAAAATGCCGCATTGCAGCGTTCAAGACAGGCCTATATCGAGACCAGAAGAAAACGTCCTTTGTCTCTTGGCAAAATAGCTTTGGCAGTGGCCGGAGCTTTGGCCTTGGTCGGTGTCGGTATGGGAATAGGCGCTTTCATGTCCTCATCTTCATCTAAAGAAGAGGACCAAAGCGGAGCTTTGACTTTAAGTCCTTCTGCTCAGGTAGAGCAGAGTATGGCACCTAAGGAAACCTTCCCCCCCGTACCAAACGAAACTGAAAATCTGCCTTATGATCCGAACACCGAGATGGCAAGGCAGCAGGCGCAGGCTTTGGGAACCAATGATCTTATTGCCAAAGCCCAAGGTGCTGGTACCAAAGATCCTGCAGAGTCTGCTGCAGATGAGAAAACTCATGTTCAGGAAGAGACTCCCACTTTAAAACGCAGCGATGCTGCGGCTGTTTCAAAATTTGACCAGGAAAAGACTGAAAAAACCTCAGCTCCTCTTGCTTCTGCCGCGCAGCCTGCGTCTGCGGATCCTTTGATTTTGGGGGCAAAGGACAAGGCTCAGACTTTGCCTACGGCCGTTCCGGTAAATGATGCTGCCAAAGTGCAAAAGAGCGATACTGCCAAAGATAAGAAAGCAACTGTTACGGCAGCGCAACCGGTAACTTCGTTGGGATCCGTTCGCGACGTGTCTTCACAGGTAAAAATTGTCAGCCGCAACGATATAGGCTCTTTAAATACCGTAACGGTGAACGTACAAGGCGCCGTGTATCTTAGGATAAAAGGAAACGGAAAAACCTTAAAGAGCGGATCATTCAAAGCAGGAGATACGGTGACGGCTACCGGTATGCCTCCTTTGCGCATC
>CABQMD010000126.1 GCA_902465145.1 uncultured Succinatimonas sp.
GTTTAACGAGGAGATTTTAGAATCTAATTTATTGATCTAATGGTATTTTGCGAGTTAAGGATCAGACATGAGGCATGGTTTTTCTACAATTTCAATAGGCACAAAAAAGAAGAAAAAACATATCAGTAGCATTATCAACCATCAACATTTTAAGAGCAAGTTCAAAACTCAATTAGCTTTTTTTGCACACTAGATCGGCATTCATATCAGAAGCTCCGGTTCTGTTCAACGAAGTGGAAATTTGAATCCGGTTAAGAAGCTAAAGATGCAAGAATTTTCTGCTTGAATTGGTGGCACCCCCGCAGGCATGTATGGTCAAATGCATGCGACATCGAACTTTAAGAAAATTCTTGCCTTGTTACAACAGATTGCCAGTTGATAACTGCTTCCAGCATGACGATCCCTATAGGAAACCTCATGAAGATTTTTCATAGCAATAATTATATTGTTGGTGATCCCCTACTCTTTGAGCAACTCTTAAAAACAAATGTACAATAGGTGTTATTCAACTGACAACGTTAGGTCTGAGAATTTATGGACCTTACATTTTCATCTTTCATTTTCGAAAATGTTTCTTTAAACTTAGTTCTAAAGTGAAGTATAGGGAGGCAACTTACATGGGTTTGTTACGGGCTTTTATTGATTATTGTTTGCTTCCTTCTCACAACTATGAAGAAAAGAAACGTCGTCGTGAAAAAACGTTGGCTACATATAGAATCATTGAAAAACAATTAGACGATGAAGCAGAAGTTGGTTATCAACGGCACTTTGAAACAGTTGGCAGAAGGATCCGTAGGGCTGTTAATCAGTGTTCGTAAACTATGCCAAATAGAAAAACACCGCTAAGCAAATCTGTAAATAATGCTTTTCCAAAAACATCTGCTGTAGTTGCACAATTAAGACAAGGCCCGATCCCTTCTCCTGAAGATATGCGTGGTTACAAGCTTGTTGATGCTGATTTGCCAAATAGAATTATGACAATGGCAGAAAACGAACAGAATACGCAGTACAGTTTACGCTCAAAAATCATTGATAATCGTGAAAATATGAGTCGTCGTGACTTTATCAGTGACATGGCGGCACTCGGTACTTGTACTTTCTTGTGCACGTGCATGATCATTGCCGCATCTGTAATGTTTTATTGTGACAAGACTGGAGCTGGCATATTTTTTACTGCAACAGCTTTAATCTCTCTGCCTAAAACTTTTCTCTGGCCTCGAAAGAGCAACACCAATAAAAGCTCATAACCCGAGATTATCGTCGATTGTCCTTCTATATACTCATCATTGTCTAAGCCAATTTAATTTGTCACCATTTTCATTCAGTAGTTTTGATTGAGGGTAAGCTCTGATCTGTGGCAGATTTTACGGAATTTTAGGAGAGGATCGCGATGTGTTAACACACATGATCCTTTAGCATTAACACATTTTGATTACACAGAAAATTAAACAACTATAACGACAAAAGGATCATCAGTGCTCATCTTAAATACGGTTTTTAACTTATAATTACGCTGTCCTTCAAGGAAAAAGCATTTGTAGACGCCGTTGTACGTGTCTGATAGCAATTGCTATCGCGTTATCAGGGCATACTTCAAAAAAGAAACCCAAAACCGCGACTTCATCACCAATATTCAGCAACAAGATCACGGCATTCATGGTTGCATCCTTAATTACATCATCGGAATCAATTCGAATTGATTTGGATATAGCCTTAAAAACAAGAAGACCCGGAGAGCATCATTCCCTCCGGGCCTTCTTTCATCAAGATCTCAAATCTTGAAAGGGTAACGGGTTACATTACATCATGCCGCCCATACCGCCCATTCCACCCATGCCAGGAGCACCGGCAGCAGGCATATCAGACTCCTTCTTAGGAGCATCGGCAATCATGCACTCGGTGGTGATCATGAGACCTGCGATGGAGGCAGCATACTCCAATGCAGAACGGGTAACCTTGGTAGGATCCAAAATACCCATCTCGATCATGTCGCCGTATTCACCGGTAGCAGCGTTGTAACCGAAGGTATCATTACCGTCGCGAACCTTGTTGGCGATCACGGAGGCTTCTTCACCGGCGTTGGAAACGATCTGACGCAGAGGAGCTTCCATAGCAGTCAAGGCAACCTTGATACCGACGTTCTGATCCTGATTGTCACCGGTAAGGCCGGCGATCTTCTGGGCAACGTGCAACAATGCAACACCGCCGCCTGCGACCACACCTTCCTCAACGGCAGCACGGGTAGCGTGCATGGCGTCTTCAACACGGGCCTTCTTCTCCTTCATGGCAACTTCAGTAGCAGCACCGACCTTGATCACTGCAACACCGCCTGCCAACTTGGCAACGCGCTCCTGAAGCTTCTCACGATCGTAATCAGAAGTAGACTCTTCAATCTGCTTGCGGATCTGAGCAACACGATCGGCAATGGCTTCCTTGTCACCGGCACCCTTGACGATGGTGGTGTCATCCTTGGTGATCACGATCTTCTTGGCCTGACCGAGATCGTCGATGGTAGCCTTCTCAAGCTCCATGCCGAGCTCTGAAGAAATCACGGTGCCGCCGGTCAGAATGGCGATATCCTGCAACATGGCCTTACGGCGATCACCAAAGCCAGGAGCTTTCACAGCGGCAACCTTAACGATACCGCGCATATTGTTGACCACCAAAGTAGCCAAAGCTTCGCTCTCGACATCTTCAGCAATGAGCAACAATGCTTTGCCCTGCTTGGCCACACCCTCGAGGATGGGGAGCAGATCACGAATGTTGGAGATCTTCTTGTCGCAAAGCAGAATGTAAGGATCATCAAGCTCAACGGTAGAAGTATCAGCCTTATTTACAAAATAAGGAGAGAGGTAGCCGCGGTCAAACTGCATGCCTTCGACTACGTCCAACTGATCTTCAAAGCCCTGGCCGTCTTCGATGGTGATCACACCGTCGTGACCGACCTTCTCCATGGCCTCGGCAATGAGGTTACCCACGGTGGCATCGGAGTTTGCGGAAATGGTACCGACCTGAGCGATAGCTTTCTGATCTTCGCACTTGCGAGCCAGTTTCTTAAGCTCGGCGATGGCAGCGGTGACAGCCTTATCGATACCGCGCTTCAAATCCATAGGATTCATGCCGGCAGCGACGGACTTCAAACCTTCGTTAACGATGGCCTGAGCCAATACGGTAGCGGTAGTGGTACCGTCACCTGCAGCGTCGTTAGCCTTGGAAGCAACTTCTCTGACCATCTGGGCACCCATGTTCTGGAACTTGCCCTCAAGCTCAATTTCCTTGGCAACGGTCACGCCGTCTTTGGTAATGAGAGGAGCACCGTAGCTTCTGTCCAAAACCACGTTACGACCTTTAGGGCCCAAAGTAACCTTAACTGCATTGGCAAGAACATTAACGCCCTCAAGCATCTGGGTGCGGGCTTCGTTACCGAAAAATACCTGTTTTGCTGACATTTTGCTTAGTCTTCCTGAAAATTGAATCTATTAGTCTTCAACGATTGCCATGATGTCGCTCTCAGAAAGGATGATCACATCCTCACCGTCAAGCTTCTCTTTCTTTGAACCGTAACCTTCGTTGAAGATCACAGTATCGCCGACCTTAACGGCCATCTTGGCAGACTCACCGTTCTCGAGCACACGACCGGTACCTACGGCGATGACTTTGCCGCGGGTGGTTTTCTCAGCCTGACTGCCCAGCAGAATTCCGCCAGCAGACTTTTTCTCTTCCTCAAAAGGCTTGACGATCACGCGATCATATAAAGGAACTAATTTCATAGTACACCGCTTAAATTTTTTCATGCGGACGATTAACCGGCTCGTCCAACCGCCTGATGCGACTGTGTTGCCGCTTTTTTACAGAAATTAAAGTGGGGACGGTTTGTACTTATTCAATAGAAAATATAAAAT
>CABQMD010000127.1 GCA_902465145.1 uncultured Succinatimonas sp.
GCAGCTACCGGCCGTTCCAAGGGCTTCAACGACGCTCTGGCTGCATCTCCCAACAAGGATAAATACAATATTCTGGCTTCTCAGACCGGCGACTTCACCCGTCAGAAAGGTCAGGAAGTTATGGAATCTTTCTTAAAGTCATATCGCAACGATATCGACGTATTGTTTGCTCAGAACGACGATATGGCTTTGGGCGCAATTCAGTCCATTGAAGCTGCCGGACTTAAGCCTGCAAAGGACATCGTGATCGTTTCCTGCGACGCAGTTAAGGGTATCTTCCAGGCTATGATCGATGGCAAGGCCAATGCTACAGTCGAGTGCAATCCTCTGCAGGGCGAGCTCTTCTTTGAGACTGCCAAGAAGGTCTTGAAGGGGGAGCCTGTACCTAAGAGCGTGTTCGTTAAGGAAGATGTGTTCCCTGCTGAAACTGCAGCCGAAGTCTTCCCGACTCGTAAATACTGATCATATGGCAAAACGGCAGTTTGTTTAAGAAAACCGCAGCCGCTGCCTAAATAGGGGAAGTCTTAAGATCCCCTAGGAGAGGGGGGGATGAGTTTTCATCCCCCCCCCTTTTTAATTTCAGGGATAGGACTTTTCCCTTTATTTTTTCATTCATCAGGAGGGCTTGATGGCCTCTGACAATGATCTCATCCTCAGGATGGAACATATAGACATGTTTTTTCCTGGCGTGAAGGCTTTAAAAGACGTGTCCTTCAATTTAAGACGCGGTGAAATACATTCGCTGATGGGGGAAAACGGTGCCGGCAAATCGACTTTGGTCAAGGTGCTTACCGGTGTATATCAAAAAACCGCCGGCGACGTAATTTATTGCGGCGATCATATAGAACCAAAATCTCCGCTTGAAAGTCAGAAAATAGGCATTTCCACCGTTTATCAGGAAGTGAATCTTTGCGCCAATCTTTCCGTAGCCGAAAATATTTACATCGGACGTGAACCGCGTACCAAATTCGGTGCCATCGACTGGCACACTATGGAAGAGCGTTCGTCAATGCTTTTGCACGATTCTTTGGGTATTGATATCGACGTTACCAAGCTTTTGAGTTTCTATCCTGTGGCCATGCAGCAAATGATTGCCATTGCCAGAGCCATAGATACCAGATGCAAGATCCTGATCTTAGACGAGCCTACTTCTTCTTTGTCAGAACGCGAAACCGAGAAGTTGTTTGAGATCATGCGCAACTTGAGAAGCACGGGGATCTCCATAATCTTCATTTCGCATTTCTTAGAGCAGATTTATACCATCTGCGATCGCATTACCATTTTGCGTGACGGTTCTTATGTTGGCGAATACGAGGTTAAAAAATTGCCTCGAATCGAACTGATTTCCAAGATGATGGGGAAGGAGATCAATGAAGGCGAAATAGAAAGCAACGTCGACAAATCCAAACCGTCTGATAAGTGCTTTATTGAGACTGACAAAGTCACCGTACCTGGCAAGGTAAAAGATCTCAGTTTTAATATCAAACAGGGTGAAGTGATAGGATTGGCCGGGCTTTTGGGCTCCGGTCGTACCGAGATAGCCGATATGCTTTTCGGACTTACTCCCAAAACATCCGGTACTTTAAAAGTGGACGGGCTTGAAGTTTCGTTCAAATGTCCTATGGATGCCATGAAAAAGCGCATTGCTTTTTGCCCTGAAGACAGAAAAATTTCAGGAATATTTGCCGATCTCACTGTGCGCGAAAACATCATCATGGCTTTGGTGGCAAAAGGTGGCATGTTCAGACACATGCCCCGCTCAAAACAGAATGAGCTTGCCGATTACTATATAAAACTGTTGCGCATTAAAGTTTCCGATCGCGAACAGCGCGTAGGTCAGTTATCAGGCGGAAATCAGCAGAAAGTGATCATTGCAAGATGGCTTGCAACTCAGCCTTCGCTACTTATCCTTGATGAACCTACCCGAGGCATAGACGTCGGTACCAAATCGGAAATAGAAGCTCTGTCAGTTTCACTGGCCAAGGAAAATGGCATGAGTGTGGTCTTCATTTCAGGAGAAATGGGAGAGATGGTACGCACCTGTTCACGTATTATCGTGATCCGCGATCACGTTAAGCTTACGGAATTGGCAGAAGACGAGATCTCCGAGACTCACATCATGCAGGCTATTGCTGGAGACTACCATGGACATGCTTAAAAAGTTTTCCCACAGCTCATTGGCTTTGCCTTTGATATGCTTGGGAGTGTTGTTGCTGTTCAACGCAATCTTTGTTCCCGGATTCTTTGATATCCAGGTCATGGACAACGGAAATCTTTACGGACGTCCCATCGACATTCTGCGCCGTTGTTCTTCTTTGATCATTTTGGCTTTGGGCATGACTTTCGTGATCGCCACGGCCGGAGTTGATATTTCAGTAGGCGCCGTGGTTGCCATTTCCTCGGCTACCATTTGCTCGCTTTTAGGCGGAGACATCAGCGGAGAGGCTCATTATCCTTTTGCGCTGGCCATAATCTGTGCAATGGGAGTCGGTGTTTTGGCCGGTATATGGAACGGTTTTTTGGTCTCCAAGATCAAGATCCAGGCCATGGTAGCAACACTGATCCTGCTACAGGCAGGGCGCGGTATAGCTCAGCTCATGACCGACGGTCAGATCATTACCGTGTATTACCGGCCTTTTGAATGTATTGGCGGTAATATTCCAGGATGCCCGATCCCTACCTCGATGCTCATGGCCTTTGCCATGATAGTTCTGGTGGTATTTCTTGATCGCAAGACTTCAATCGGTACCATGATCCAGGCCGTTGGTATCAACCAGAATGCATCGCGCTATGCCGGTATCAACGTTACCTTGGTGCTTTTTGCCGTATACGTATTCTCAGGTTTTTGTGCCGGAACTGCAGGTCTTATCGAGTCTTCGCTTATTCGTGCTGCCGATGCCAATAATGCAGGTCTGAATATGGAAATGGATGCCATCTGCTCTGTAGTGTTGGGCGGAACGCTCATGATAGGAGGCAGATATTACATAGGCGGAACCATCATAGGTGCAATCACCATTCAAACTTTGACCACCACCATGTATGCAGTGGGCGTTCCTTCAGAATGTCTGCCGGCAGTCAAGGCCGTGGTTATTTTGGCCATCATCGTGTTGCAGTCTCAGAAGTTCAAAAATATCTTTGAGAGCTATCGCATGAGAAAACTGGATCACGCAAAGGAGGCAACAAATGCGTAAGTTTTTCAGCAATGCGGTCGCATCACAGTATTTTTCATTTTATGTGACGCTTATACTGTTTGTGGTGCTCTTCGGAGCAGGTTCCATGCTGTATGAAGGCTTTTTCAGCCTGCAGGTGTTCTTAAATCTGTTCATCGATAATGCACCGGTGATCATCATTTGCGTGGGCATCACTTTTACCATCATTTCAGGCTTCGGCGGCATTGATTTGTCCGTAGGTGCGGTTGTCGCGCTTTGCTGCATGACCTTGGCCGTGCTTATGCGCGATACCAGCTTAAGTCCGTTCGTGTGCATGGCCATAGTGCTGGTAATAGGTCTTGCAGTAGGAGCTTTAAACGGCTTCCTCATCACTTTCTTCAAGTTGCAGCCTTTTATCGTGACTTTGGGAACTATGTTCCTCTGCCGCGGTCTTACGGCTATTTTGTCCCGCGATTCCGTGCCTATCGACAATGAGTTGTACGGTGAACTGGCGTTTTGGTCACTGCCAATCGGAGATTGTTTCTTGTCATTGGGTGCTATCGTGGCTTTGATAGTGGTGATCGTGGCAACTATCGTGCTGAAGTTCACCTCATTTGGACGCGGTGTGTATGCTGCAGGCGGTAACGAGCAGTCAGCCCGTCTTATGGGATTGAAAGTCGATTCAATCCGCATCAAGGTTTATATGATCTCAGGCTTTTGTTCGGCTTTGGGCGGAATTGCCTACTCGCTT
>CABQMD010000128.1 GCA_902465145.1 uncultured Succinatimonas sp.
GACCGTTTTCTCCGAACGCGTGTAACAGTCTTGAGGACAGATCCGCAATCTTAAGATCATAAAAAGGTGCGGAGGTGAAGAATGCATAAGGATCAGCAAGTTTATGAGACGTAAGCCTGAGTATTCCTTCGTCTACTAAGGATGCCGTATAGTGAACCGTTCCGCTACTCTCGGGAACATCGAGTTTTATCGTAATTTTTTCATCAGATCTTGCAGTTGACGGTGCCTCGATATTTAAGGGCAGTTTTTTGTTCTGACTGTTCATGTGAATGAAGGTGAGACCAAAAGATCTTACCGGTGATGGAATTTTTTGTGCAGGAGTACTGATGCTGATGAGGGCGTGAACCCCGGCGCCGAAACTTTCATCTGCTTTTATATCTATGCTGTTTTCACCTTTTTTTACGTCAAAACGTCTTGACTGTACTATATCGTTTGACCCCAACAACAAGTCGGCAGTGCCAGCAGCAGGTGATATAAAGGAGAGTTTGATCTTATCCTGCGGCTGATAAGTTTTTTTATCACAAGTTACTTCAAAGCGATCAGGACTTAGATTGGCATTTTGCAAAAGAGAATAGCCTTTTGTAAACGATAAGGAGGAATTGCCACCTGAGGCATTTACATTTATAAGGTATTCGCCGTCGTTAAGATCCTGAATGGGCAATAGCACCTTACCGTCTTTGCTTTCAAGTTCCGAGGTGGACACGGGGTAACGTCTGTTCTTTGCAATGAATTTCCACGATCCTCCGTCCAATACGTATTGATAATCGCGGATGATCCTGAAAATCGTGTAATGCAGTTTGGAGTTCAATACTTTCCCGAAAGGATCTACACAGATCATTTCAAGATTGTCTTCGTTGTGCTTTATACCTATAAGCGGAACATGCGGAAAAACCTGATATTTGGTGTTAAGCGAGGCAGAGTTGCCGTTTGCAAAGACTCGGGAGGTAAAGTTTAAGGTTTTTGCGTGGATGAGGTCTGGCAGTTGCAAGTGAAAATGACCGCGTCCGTCCTTTCCTAAAATGATTTCGCCCAAATCCTGTTGCCAGTTTTCTTCATTTGACACTTGCTCTGAAGGTCCGAAAGTATAGGACGATAAAATACCGTCTCTAAATGGGTGAGGATCGTTAACCGTGAAGCAGGATGCATCGGCACTAAGCCCCTGTGCGGCTGCTCCGTAATTATACGAAGCCTGAATGCTTAAATTGATTTTTTCACCGAAGGTAAAGCTGTTCTTGCCGCTTTCGTCTCGTATCGAAAGTTCCTGCGGAGTGTAATTGCTTATAAGGATAGTATTCTGGCTTAACTGTCTGTTGCCGATGTAACTTTCGGCAAACCATGTTCCGAAAGGTCCTTGTTTGGGAATAAGAAAATCTGCTTCAAAAAAACCGCTTCCTTTGGCCTTTAAGGTTTTGCTTGACCAAACGGCACCGTCGCTGCGGCGTAACTTTACAATCAGGGCATCAAGCTTTGCCGCCTGCAACTTGTGATCTCGTACCAGCGCGGTAAAGTGTATGCTCTCTCCTCCTTTGGCGATCCCGCGGTCAAAAAATCCCATCACTCTAAGATCGGTTGGTTCAGTAAAAGGCAATGAGCGATCTTCATTGCCGGTGAGAGACTGCAACGAAAGATCCGCCTGGCCTTCAATAGGCAGCATAAAGAAGTCGCTACCGTGTGATACTGCAATTGCCGCAGGGCGCGAGGCATCTTTACCCTTGACGGCATCATACGGTACGGTAGCAAAACCGTCTGCGTCGGTACGATCTTTATACAGTTCGAAATTGCCGCGACTTAACAATGTTATTTGAGCTCCGGGAACGGGATTGGCACTTTTTAAACTGCGCACGGTTATTTTTATCGAGTTGTCGCTGCGGTAAGCGGTTACGCCCAAATCGCTTACTACGATAAGACGAGACAGAGTGCGATCGGGAAAATCCTGAGCATTTTCGTCATTTAGCAAACTGTCCGATACCGTGAGCAGATAAACTCCGTCATCGGGAGTTTTTCCGCATAAGGAAGCAAAATCCACGGGGGTTGCAATGCTTTCGTTGCGTTTTCCCATGGTGTTTATGTTTTGCTCGGCAAGCTTTCTGGCATGGTTGCGCACAAGCGGCCAAAGTTCCCAGTTTTGCAGATTGTCACTTAGTAGATGATCGGCAAATTCTGAGTCCAAAAGGGTGTTTTTTTCTATGTAATAAAGCGTTGCTTTGATATTAGGAATATTGACCGAGGTAACGTATACCGTTGAATCAGTTACTGACTTTGGCAACAACGTTCCGGGCTCAAGCTCCAAATGCGGTCTGACATCGCTTAAAGTGATCTTTTTTACTTCATCCTGTCTAAGTTCAAAACCGTTTGCAGAAATCAGGCCTTTTTTAAAGTGCAGACTGTACTCTTCGCCGCCTTTTAGCCCGGAGACGCATAAGCTGTGTTCGCGGGCAAATGGCAATAAGCCTTCTATCTGCTTACCGTTTTTATCCAGTACCTCAAGATAAGCTTTAAGATCTCCTGTTTTAGGAGAATTTTCCATGTCGTCATTTAATACAGCGCAGACAGTGGATCCTGAAGAAAACTTTTCTTCGTTAAGACTTTTAACGATGAGAGGAGAATCGGGAGCGGCGTTTTGTCCAGCCGTGGCGATATTGCCTGATAAAAGTGTTCCCAAGCTCATAAAGAGCAGCACTTTGCCAAGTGTGTTGCTAAGTTTGTGCAAAGAAGTGATTAAGAGCGTTTTGTCAGGGCCGTGACTTGAGTTTTGCATTTTTTTCATTTCAGAACACCTTTTAAAAAAGCGCGCCGTAGTCAGTACTTTCAAAGTTGCTTGAGCACACACCAGGCAATCACAGACGGAACGTACAATCATTCACTTTACATTTATTAACAAATAAAAGTTTATAAATCAAAGCTTAATTTATCGTAAAGAAATTAAACGTTTTTTAAGACACACTTCATTTTAACCGTAAGAAAGAAATTTGTATGATAAAAAAAGGCAATGATGAAATATAAAATTCTTTTTGTGCAAAAGATCAAAAAAAAGGCCGAAAAACGGCCTTTACACGTGCTGAAAAATCAAACTGATCACTGATGATTCTGGACGTTTTTAAGTCCGAGGAAAGGGGCTTTGTCGCCTAATTCTTCTTCGATGCGTATGAGCTCGTTATATTTTGCAACGCGATCGGATCTGCTCATGGAGCCGGTTTTGATTTGACCGCAGGCAGTTCCTACGGCAAGATGGGCAATGGTGGTATCTTCAGTTTCCCCAGAGCGGTGCGAAACAATGGCGGTATAACCTGCATCTTTGGCCATCTTTATGGCATCCAAAGTCTCGGTAAGCGATCCTATCTGATTGAATTTAATCAAAATTGAATTGGCAACCTTGTTTTCAATGCCTTCTTTTAAAAGTTTGGTGTTGGTCACGAAAAGATCATCGCCTACCAGCTGAACTTTCTTTCCCAAAATATCGGTAAGATGTTTAAAGCCTTTCCAATCATTTTCGGCCTGACCGTCCTCAATTGAGATGATGGGGTACTGGTTGCACAGATCTTCAAGATAGGCGGTGAATCCCTCGGAGTCGAAGCTTTTGTTTTCCCCTTTTAACTCGTACTTGCCGGTTTCTTCATCGTAGAATTCTGAGGAGGCGCAGTCCATGGCCAAAGTGATGTCTTTGCCGAATTTGTATCCTGCTTTTTCCACGGCTTCTTCGATGCAGGCAAAAGCTTCTGCGTTAGATTTTAAGTCAGGAGCAAAACCGCCTTCGTCGCCGACGCCTGAAGCATGTCCCTTGGCCTTGAGGACTTTTTGCAGGCTGTGGAAGATCTCAGCACCCATACGCAGAGCTTCGGTCAGCGTGTGTGCTCCCACAGGCTGGATCATGAATTCCTGAATATCGACGTTGT
>CABQMD010000129.1 GCA_902465145.1 uncultured Succinatimonas sp.
ATTGGAGCCTATGAAACCTGCTCCGCCGGTTACTACCAGATGTTGTGGAAAAAAAACGCGGGAAGATCGATTCATAACTAATCATCTCCCTTCTGATAGATGCGATTTTGGCTTACTTTTAAAAGATGCTTGCCGTAATCACTTTTCTTATATTTATCAGCTGCCTTTAATAATTGATCCTTATCAATCCATCCTTGGTAATAAGCGATCTCCTCAATAGCAGATACAGAAAGTCCCTGAGTCTGCTCGATAGTCTTTACAAAATTGGATGCATCAAAAAGGGAGGACATGGTGCCGGTATCCATCCAAGCATAGCCCCTGCCCATTACACAGACGTTGAGCTTCCCTTGTTCAAGATAGATACGATTAAGATCGGTGATCTCAAGTTCACCGCGAGATGACGGCTTTACTTCCTTTGCAAATTTGCAAACTTTGGAATCGTAGAAATAAAGCCCGGTCACGGCATAGTTTGATTTGGGATGATCGGGTTTTTCCTCGATGGAGACAGCATTGAGATCTTTATCAAACTCAACCACTCCGAAGCGCTCGGGATCGTCGACATAGTAACCAAAGACGGTAGCACCCTGATTCGATTCTGAGTTTTGCACGGCTTCAGCAAGCTGTCTGCCAAGACCGTTGCCGTAGAAAATGTTGTCCCCCAAAATCAAAGCACAGGGATCACCTGCGATGAACTCTTCTCCAATGATAAAAGCCTGAGCAAGACCTTCAGGCTTGGGCTGCTCTGCATAACTTAAGTTAAGCCCTAAAGCCGATCCGTCTCCCAAAAGATTCTTAAAATTTGGTAAATCCTTAGGAGTTGAAATAATGAGAATATCCCTGATCCCGGCTAACATCAGAACCGACAAAGGGTAATAGATCATCGGTTTGTCATATACAGGCAGGAGTTGCTTACTCGTCACCATGGTAAGAGGGTAAAGACGCGTACCGCTACCGCCGGCAAGAATGATCCCCTTCATAGTCAAAAATTTTACCTTTAGTATAAGATTATTACTAACTTTGATATAAGTTTATATCTTTTACACTAAAGTTTTAACTACTTTGATTAAATTAACTGTTACTTTTTTGTTTTTGCAGATAATTTTATAAAGATATTATTTTCACAATAGGTACTGCTTCTATACAGATCAGCATAATAATTTAATCAAGAAAAAAAATTACTTAAATTTCAACTAACTTTCCTCTTTAAGCTTACAAGCGTAAAATTTTCACTATAGGTAAAACTGATTTGTACTTTCAGTGCAAAATCAGTGACATGCTCTTAACGTATTTGCTCATCTGTTTAAAAATTAAGGAAAATATGGCCACCATCCGCGATGTAGCAAAACTTGCAAATGTAAGCGTTGCCACCGTCTCAAGAGTGTTAAACGGTACGGCAAAGGTAAGCGATCAGGCCCGTGAAGCGGTATTAAAAGCAAGAAGCGAATTGGGATTTCATTTAAATGCCAATGCCAAGGCTTTGGCAAAGCAAGGATCGGACACCATAGGTGTATTGGTATCGGAGGTAACCGATCCTTATTTTGCAACCATGGTCAAAGCCTCAGAAGAAGTTGCCCATCAAGACGGCAAGATGCTTTTTGTAACGCAAGGCTTTCACGACGAAGAGCGTGAGATCAGAGCCATAAATTCGCTGGTATCGCATCAGTGTGCATGTTTAGTCGTGCATGCTTTGGCCATTTCCGATCTCATCCTTACCCAATACATGCAGGACTATCCTTTTATGGTGCTGGTAAACCGCATACTTGCAGGTTTTGAGGACAGATGCGTCAATATCAACAACAGCCGCGGCATGTATTTGATCGTAAAAGAATTGGTTAAGGCAGGATGTAAAAAAATTGCTTTTGTGAATTCTGCGCACCATATTCTCGATGCCGAAGAGCGCTTTGCAGGTTTCTGCGCAGCTTTGCGTGAAGGCGGACTTGAGATAAATCCTGATCTTATCTTGCATGAGCAACCCAGTCTTGAAGGGGGAAATGCCGCTGCAGACCAGCTCTTGGCAAAACGCGGAGAATTTGACGCGGTTGCCTGCTATAACGATGCCATAGCCTCGGCTATACTCGCGCGCTTTATCCGTGCCGGGATCAAGATCCCGCAGGAAGTGTCGATCACCGGTTTTGACGATCTGCCGCAATCGACTTGTCTTAATCCTCCGCTTACCACCATCACCAACCCCATTGCCCAGATGGGACGTTGTGCGGCCGAGTTGAGCCTTGCTCTTTACAAACATCAGGACTATAAACTGCCTGAATTTAAAACCGAAGTAGTAAAAAGAGAGTCGGTAAGAACACGTTAAAAGCGTTGTTTTATGAAAGGAATTCTTCTTAGAGCTCCTGAAGAACAAGTCTTCAGGAGCACGGGTGTTTAAGAAAACTAAGCTTTGGGATCAGTATTCTCCTTTTTGCTTCCGAACTGAGTCTTATAAAGAGCAGCATAGGCGCCCTGCTCTTTTAACAGCTCTTCGTGAGTACCCTGCTCTACGATCTTGCCGTCGTTTACCACCAAGATACAGTCAGCATCCATAACCGTTGATAGGCGATGAGCGATGACTATGGTGGTCCTGCCCTGCATTAAAGAATCCAAAGCCTTCTGTACCACTTTTTCAGATTTATTATCCAAAGCGGAAGTGGCTTCATCCAGGATCACCAAGGGAGCATTTTTAATGATGGCCCTGGCAATGGCCAGACGCTGACGCTGACCTCCTGAAAGTTTTACGCCGCGCTCGCCTATCTGGGTATCAAGACCGTCCTTTTCCTGAGCAATGACATCGTCAAGACAGGCGCTTTTAACTGCAAAATCTATTTGCTCCTGAGTAATATCAGGATCGCCGCAGGTTAAATTCTCCCTGATGGTTCCGTCAAAGAGGAAATTGTCCTGAAAGACTACGCCTATCTCATCGCGCAACGAATAAAGATCGTAATCTTTGATGTTAACTCCGTCGATTTCGATGCTACCGGAGCTTACCTCATAGAATCTCGGGATCAACGCGCACACAGTACTTTTGCCGCCGCCTGAGTTTCCGACCAAGGCTACCTTGGTTCCTGCCTTGACGGTGAAATTGATGTCTTTTAAGACCTGATGCTGTTTGTTGTAACCGAAATTTACATGCTTGAAGGCTATTTCTTTATTGATCCCTCTGAGCTTCTTTTTATCCTGCTGAGGCTCCTGCTCAAAGGACTTAACCCCGAACTTCTGATAAATACGATCAAGTGCCAAAAGCGACATCTGCACGCTGATAAAGTTGGTGCCTATGTTTTTCAAAGGAGCATACAGCATCAGCAGTGCGGCAATGAAGGCCACGAAAGTTCCCGGGGTGATGTCTTTTATAAGGATAAGATGCATGCCCAAAAGCAAGGCTCCGGCGACTCCCAAAGCGGTCACCAGATGCATTACCGGAGCAAGCCAGTTGGTATCTTTGACCATCTTGAAGCTTATTCTGAACATGAAGTCTACCAACCAGTTGAATTTGTCGCTGGTATAGCCCTGCAAATTAAACAGTTTGATGATGCGGGAGCCTTCTGCTGTTTCGTTATATTTGGTGACTATGGTAGTACCCATCTTCACGTACTCGTCCATGATGCTGCGAACCTTGGCACGCACCACGGCCATGGGCCAGAATAGAATTGCCAGAATGCCGATGGCATATAAAGACAACTGCCAAGAGTTGTAAACGAGTACGCAGGCAAGCGACACGCAGCTGAAGAATTTGGTTAAAACCAGCTTGATATTGTCTATAAGCCCCGATGTTGCCAGATCGGCATCCATGCTGAAACCGAAGTAAACCCCGCCTGATGAATTATTGTCATAAAAAGAAGTCTGCATTCCCAAAAGATGCTTATAGAGCTTGCGCTTTAGTTCAAGGG
>CABQMD010000130.1 GCA_902465145.1 uncultured Succinatimonas sp.
TCAAAAAAACGCGGCAGATAACGTATGTTTAGGCAACGTGTTTGACGTTGCCTGATGGAGACAAGATCATGAAATATTTGTTGGGCGTTGATTTGGGTACTTCAGGTACCAAAACCGTGCTCTTTGATGAAGAAGGCAATGCAATTGCATCGGCATTGCGCGAATATCCTTTAATTCAACTTAAAAACGGTTGGGCCGAGCAGGAGCCAGAGGCATGGTACCAAGCCGCCGTTGATACCATAAAGGAGGTTTTGCAAAAATCAAAGATCTCCAATACCAAGATAGCAGGCCTTGGAATTTCAGGGCAGATGCACGGTCTGGTGATGTTGGACGACGCAGGCAAAGTGCTGCGCAATGCCATTTTATGGTGTGACGGGCGTACCGAAAAACAATGTCAGGAGATCACATCTTTGGTCGGTGCTCATCGTCTAATTGAGATCAATGCAAATCCGGCTC
Source organism: uncultured Succinatimonas sp. (assembly GCA_902465145.1). Lineage (GTDB taxonomy): Bacteria > Pseudomonadota > Gammaproteobacteria > Enterobacterales > Succinivibrionaceae > Succinivibrio. Next base: position 457 of record CABQMD010000130.1, read on the forward strand.
TTACCGGATTTACTGCCCCGAAGATCTTATGGGTACGTGAACATGAGCCTGAAATTTATGCAAAATGTGCTCATATACTTTTGCCTAAAGATTATGTGCGTTTTCGTCTGACCGGTGAGCTTTTTATAGAAATATCGGATGCTTCCGGCACCAATCTTCTGGATATGACTAAAAGGGAATGGTCAGATGAAATTTTGGACAAACTTTCCATAGACAAGAAACTTTTATCAAAACTTGTAGGTTCGTCTGAGTGTGCAGGGCATATAAGCGCAGATGCAGCTTTAGCTACCGGTCTTTGTCAGGGCACCGTTGTTGCAGGCGGTGCAGGTGACAATGCAGCTGCTGCCATAGGTACCGGAGTATGTCGCGACGGACAGGCTTTCGTCACTTTAGGTACCTCAGGAGTGATCTTTGCTCATACCTCCCATCCTGCCATCGATCCTTTAGGAAGAGTTCATACTTTTTGTGCCGCCGTTCCTGGTGCCTGGACTGCAATGTCATGTACCCTGGCTGCCGGTTTGTCTTTAAGATGGGAACGCGACGTATTGTTCGCTGCTGAAAAGAAAAATGAAGAGAGCTGCGGTCGCGATGTGTACGATCTTATGACTGCGCAGGCTTCAAAGATCCCGTCAGGTGCGGAAGGACTCATCTATTTGCCTTATCTTATGGGTGAGCGTTCTCCTGTTTTGGATCCACAATCCCGCGGAGTGTTTTTCGGTTTGTCGGCTATGCACACCAAAGCTCATATGACCAGAGCCGTGCTTGAAGGGGTAACTTTTTCCCAGCGTCACAATCTGCATGTCTTAAAGGAAATGGGTGTTATGCCCAAAACTTTAATGGCTTGCGGAGGAGGCGCCTCATCTTCTCTTTGGCGTCAGATGCTTGCGGATGTGATGCAGGTTAACGTAAAAACCATGGTGTCAAAAGAAGGGCCTGCTTTGGGAGCTGCCGTTTTAGCCGGCGTGGCTTCAGGCGTATTTTCCTCGGTAGAGGAAGGTTGTGATCGCTGCGTACGTTGTGCAAAGCAGCAAAGCGTACCCGATGCCAAAGAAGTTTTACGTTATAACCGTATCTATTCTCTGTATCAAAGCCTGTATCCTGCGTTGCGTCCTAGTTTTTCCCGTTTGGCAAGATTGCGCGAAGAACTTTCGGGAGGCAAATCAACATATCCTGAGGTTACTTCGGTTGAATTTGAACGCTACGGACGCGTAGTGAATACTCTTGACAACGCACGCATCGTCTCCTTGTTAAAAAAAACAGCTTTACCCAAAGAGGGTACGGTTTATGTAGCCTCAGAGCCTCTGCTTGAGGAGCAGGATCTGCTTTTGTCTGTTCAAAATACCGTGTTCGGCGGCTTGCCTGTAGAAATGGGCTACTGTGCCGGATACAACCGCACTTTAAATTGCCTTGAGTTCCATCGTTCAAGTGAAATCAATGTAGCTGAAAAAGATATGTTGCTTATGGTGGCGCCGGCAACTGCCATTAAAGGAGATTATGTCGATTCGGAGGAAGTGGAGATCTTCTTAGTCAAAGCCGGGACTGCCGTACAGTTTTACGAAACTACTTTGCATTATTGTCCGTGCACGGCAGACGGTGAGGAATATTTCAGAATGTGTTGTATTCTGCCGCGCGGTACCAATACCGAACGTCCAGACGGCGTAGGCGCTGACGGGGAAGACGGCTGTCTTACCAATAATAATAAGTGGCTGTATGCTCACAAAGATTCCTCAGAAGCCAAATCAGGACTCACCAGAGGTGTGGTGTTGGGAGACAATATCACGCTTTAAAGAACACTTTAAAAGAGTAGAAGAGATAACAAAAAATTAAAAAAGGAGATCATCATGCAATTTGAGAATATTCCTGCAGTCAAATTAGGCATTATCGCCGTTTCACGCGATTGTTTTATTCGTACTTTGTCAGAGCGCCGTCGTGCAGCTATCGTCAGTGCCTGCGATAAGATCGGTATACCCGTTACCGAAATAAAGACCACCGTTGAAAACGAAAAAGATGCCTTAAAAGCTGTGGAAGAGGCAAAACAATCAGGCTGCAACAGTCTTTTGGTATTTCTGGGTAATTTCGGTCCTGAAACTCCTGAAACTCTCATTGCTCAAAAATTCAGCGGCCCGTGCATGTATGCTGCCGCTGCAGAGGAAAGCGAGAAAGATTTGGTAGACGGCCGCGGAGATGCCTTCTGCGGCATGTTAAACGCATCTTATAATTTAGGCTTGCGTAAAATTAAGGCATACATACCTGAGTATCCGGTGGGTACTGCTGAAGATATAGCTCTTATGGTTAAGGACTTTATACCGGTAGCCCGTACTCTTTTGGGATTGCAGTCCTTGAAGATCATTACTTTCGGTCCTCGTCCGCAGGATTTCTTTGCCTGTAACGCTCCTATCAAGGGACTATATGATCTCGGAATTGAGATCGAGGAAAATTCGGAGCTTGACCTTTTGGTGGCTTATCGTGCTCATGCCGGTGACAAACGCATACCTGAAGTGGTGGCAGATATGGAAAAGGAATTAGGAGAGGGCAATACCTATCCTGATCTGCTTTCACGCATGGCTCAGTTTGAATTGACTCTTGTAGATTGGGCAAATGAGCATAAAGGATCACGTAAATACGTATGTTTTGCCGATAAATGCTGGCCTGCTTTTCCGCAGGAGTTCGGATTTGAGCCTTGCTATGTAAATTCGCGTTTGACCTCACGCGGGATCCCCGTTGCTTGTGAGGTTGATATTTTCGGCGCTTTGTCAGAGTATATCGGAGCCTGCGTGACTGCAGATGCGGTTACCTTGCTCGATATTAATAATTCCGTGCCTGCTGATTTGTACGAAAACCACATTAAGGCAAAATTCCCGCAATACCGTCTTACCGATACTTTCATGGGATTCCACTGCGGTAATACTCCTTTTTGCAAGCTTACTAAAAAAACTGACGACGGTCAGCGCCTGGGTAAGATCAATTATCAGATCATTCAGCACCGTCTGCTCGAACCTGCAGGCTCTGAGCCTGATTTTACCCGTGGTACCTTAGAAGGAGATATAGTTGACGGTCCCATCACTTTCTTCCGTTTGCAGACAACACCTGATACCGCTTTGCATGCATATGTAGCAGAAGGAGAGGTCCTGCCTGTCGGAACCTGTTCTTTCGGCGGTACCGGCGTGTTTGCCATCAAGGAAATGGGGCGTTTTTACCGTCATGTTTTAATTGCCAAACGTTATCCTCATCACGGAGCCGTTGCCTTCGCTCATGTGGGCAAAGCCCTGTTCTCAGTCTTTTCTTTGCTGGGAATAGAAGATATAGCTTACAATCAGCCTGCAGGAGTGCTGTATAAAGGAGAGAATCCCTTCGCATGATTTAGATTGAATTTTGGCGGGGGAGATCCCCCGCCTTACAGAAGCTGTTCAT
>CABQMD010000131.1 GCA_902465145.1 uncultured Succinatimonas sp.
CCAAGTGGCTGAAAGTCGGCACCGATACAGCCGATCACATTGCAGGATATATAGATTCATCCTGTGCAGTGCCTTGGAAAGCTCAGACGGCTTTGATGTTCACCAATCCTGCAGGACGCAACCGGGCGGCGGTTTTTTCATCAAAGGATGAACTTGCAACTTTGGCAGAAGATCCTGACGGTGCGAAAAAATACCGCGAATTAAACGAAAGCCTTGATAAAAAAGGACAGGCCTCGGGAGTAATCGCGCGCGAGCCTGAAAATTACGTCGATTATCAGAAGAATTTTTATCTTTTGCCTGTGCTCTCATCTTCTGAGATCATGCTTGAAGACGGCACTTATGCACGCGAACTTGAGATAGCCTCGGTAACTAGGCAGGGGCTAAAACAGCAGTCTTCTGCAAATGATCCGGGGCGCATCAAGGCCTTTAAGGCAGCATTGGTATTCGTAATTGATTCCTCCATTTCCATGCAACCTTACATCGAGCGTACCAAGCAGGCGGTAAACAGTATTTATCGTCAGTTGGAAAAGCAACATCTGCAAAACAGCGTCCATTTCGGCTTGGTATCTTTTCGTTCCAATACTCAGGCAGTTCCTGCTTTGCAGTACACTTCCAAAACTTTTGTAAAACCAGGGGAAGTGTCAAGTGCGAAAGATTTTGAAGATAAGGTTCGCACGCTTTCACAGGCCAAAGCTTCTTCAGCTTTGTTTGACGAAGACGCTTATGCCGGGATCAATACCGCTTTGTCCGACATAGATTGGAGCGGCTACGGCGGGCGTTATATAGTATTGATCACCGATGCCGGAGCGATTTCCGGCAGCGACAAACTTTCATCGACTAAACTTGATTCTAAAGAACTGCGCCTTGAGGCCCGACATCAAGGGGTTGCCGTCTATGCTTTGCATCTTTTGACTAAGGCCGGAGAAAAAGCAGGAGATCATGACAAAGCCCGCTCTCAATATGAAGATCTTACCTATAACGAAGTGGTTCAAAAGCCTTTGTACTACCAGGTTGCAGCAGGCAATGTAAACGCCTTCGGCTCTATGGTCGACTCCTTAGCCTCATCCATAGCCTCGCAGGTAAAACTTGCCTCGGAAGGCAAACTGGGAACCGGATCTGCCGATATGAGCAAGAGCAGCATGGATAATGATCTTGAACTTTTGGGACAAGCCATGGTTCTGGCTTACCTGGGAAGTAACGGCGCTGCAAGTGCACCTGCTTTTTACAAGGGCTGGATCTTAGACAGGGATCTTGGGGCTCCCACCCGCAGCTGTGCAACCCCAGTAGTTTTGCTTACTAAGTCCGAATTATCTGATTTAAGAGACGTGACCGCCAGAATTTTGGACGCCGCAGGACGCGGGATCTTAGCACCTGACGATATGTTCGCACAATTGCGTTCGGCCGCCGCCGCCATGGGACGCGATCCCAATGCTTTAAAATCCCAAAACAGCCTTAAGCTTTCGGAGATGGGATTATTAGGTGAATATTTAGAAGATCTTCCTTATAAAAGCCGTATTCAGGAGCTTGATGAGGACAGTTGGAGCGCGATGGGACCTGATGAACAAAACCGCCTTATAGAAGATCTGGAGCAGAAATTACAGTTTTATCAAAAGTGCAATGACGATCACGATCGTTGGGTAAAACTTGCCAAAGATGCTCCCGTATCCGAGAGCGTTTATCCCATCCCGCTGGAGGCTTTGCCCTGATGTCAAAAGATCTTATCTTATCTTTAAAAGATCTTTCTTATGTCTACAAAGAAGAGTGCTCTCTTAAGATAAGACTTGATGCTCTGACTTTATATGCAGGAGAAAGCGTGGCGCTTACCGGGGTCTCAGGCTCAGGCAAATCGACGCTTTTGGAATGTCTTGGTTTGATACGCCCAGGTTTTGAAGCGTCTGAATATCTTTTTTCAGGCTTTGATCTTTTAAAATCTTCTTTAAAAAGGCGTGCTCTTTTGCGTTCTGCTTTTATGGGGATCATGCCTCAACAAGGAGCTCTCATTCCTTTTTTGCGTATTAAAGACGATTTTAAGCTCACGGTGAATCTTGCATGCCGTGCAAGGGCAGAATTGGGAATGAAAGAAACTCTTAGTCATCAGGAGTCTTTTAAGCAGGCTGTACTTCTTGCAGATAAGCTTGGTATAGGAAATTTGCTTGAGCGCTATCCTGAGTCGTTGTCCCAAGGACAACGTCAGCGTGCATCTTTTATAAAAGCTCTAGTACACAGCCCCAAGTTGCTGCTTATCGACGAACCTACGGCAGCTCTTGATCCCGTGCATGCCAAAGAGCTTTTTGAGATCGTGCTGGGCGAATGCGGAAAACGCAAGCTTTGTGCCTTGGTAGTAACTCATGATCTGACGTTGGCACATGAGCTTAAACTTAAGATCTGTGCCTATGACAGTGCCTTAAGTCATGACTGGATCAATGTTTTCAAGGAGCTTTCGTGATCTTAAAGCTTTGTCTTGGCGATTTAAAACATGAAGGACTGTTAAGCCTGTGTGCGGTAGCTTCACTGGTAGCAGTGATTGCGCCTTTGTTACTGCTCTTTTCCCTGCGCTACGGCATAGTCTCTTCGATGGAACATGATCTAAAAGCCAATCCTCTGAATCTTGAAATAAAGATGCTGCAGGGTTACACGCTTAACGAGGATTTTTTTAAAAACTTAAGAGCTGATCCGCATACGGCTTTTGTCGTGGAAATGACGCGCTCATTGAGCGTTACTGCCGATGTTAGCGCCAATCACAAGGCAAAAAGCGGCGCAGAGTGCATACCCACTGCCGCAGGTGATCCTCTGTTTGCCTATTCGGAAATAAAGGATTTGCAAGATGATGGTAGTACGGTTATATCTGCAGCTTTGGCAGAAGATCTTGGATGTACATCCGGTGACACGCTGAGAATTGCCGTTCCTCGGATACGCGGCGGAAAGAATGAAAGGGCTGTGGCAAGTTTTAAAATAACGGGGATCTTAAAAGCAAGTCTTGCAACAGGTTACAAGCTTTATCTTACTGTGCCTGCGATCACCGCTATGGAAGATTTTCGCGACGGTTATGAGCCTTTGATCTTTTCTGACGGAAGTTTTCAAAATCGTGAGCGTCAAAGCTATGCAAAAGCCAGGATCTATGCAAAAGATCTTGATTCAGTAGAATATCTCAAAAAAGCTCAGACAAAATTTTCAGATAGCGGACAAACTTTTTGAAATAGAAAATTTAAAGGCCTTGACCAGGGTATTGAATTTTATTTTTACCGTCATTGCCGCAGTTTCGGCAACAGGAGGTTTTGCCGCCATGGGCGGACTGATGCTTGCCATGGCCGCACGCAAAGAGCGTGCTTTGTGTTCTTTGAGAATAAGCGGACTTTCTGATTTCGGCGTGATCTCGATGCTGGTTGCGGAGAACATTATTTTAGGAAGTCTGGCTTTTTTGCTTTCGGTGCTTTTATACTTGCTCGGTTCTTGGTTGTTTTCAACTTATTTTGCTCCGTTGCTAGGCGAGCATAAAGCCGTATCCGTATTAACCTTCAATCATTTTTGTCTCTTTTATCTGCTTGTGTCGTCAGGATGTGCCTGTCTTTCTTTTTTGATAGCCCGTTATAAGGTATTGGCTTTGCCTTTATCTTCGGCCTTACGGCGTGATTGATATGAAAATTTTATTGTATGTCGTGTTGTTAGGTTTTACTTGTGAAGTTCTGGCATCAGTCCCCAGCGCAGATCCTCATTCTCAAAAAGACGATGTGATCCTGCCTTTGCCTTGCAATGATGTCATGGTCTTTCGCAAAGTAAGAACAGCAGGTGCGCAGGAGCGCC
>CABQMD010000132.1 GCA_902465145.1 uncultured Succinatimonas sp.
TTTTGCTTCAGCCTTTTCTCTAACAGATGTCTTTTCATTCGACCTCCGTTAGGCTTAATAGAGCAGAACTATTCTGCCCTTTCTGATGATTATTTTACCATTAAAATGGTAAAGTTACCACTTTTATATTAAAAGTCTTTTATGATTTCACGCATTCTTTATGGACTTGCGGCTTATGCCAGCATCTTCGGTGCAGGTGTGGTCGTCGGTTACTATTCAGCATCAAACCGCTGTGAACTTGAAAAACTGGAGTTCCAAAATGACGCACTGGAGAAACAGGCTCAGGCAGACCGCAAGGCGCAGAGTGTGGAGAATGTCTACAAGAACGCTCTCATCGACGCCCAGTCAGGTATCTCGCTGGATCTCGACAAAATCAGTACAGATTTTAATGATGCTAAGCGTGATTTTTTTGATGGTCTTGATCCTCACGGCATGCACCACAACGAAACAGGTGCCGATAGTGCAAAGCCAGTGCCCGCCGCTCCCGCAACTGCCTGCACAGTTTCAAAAGAGACCTGCAGATGCAGTGCAAAAGACCAGGCAAAACTTCAAAGACTTTATGAGCGACAACTTGTAATCGCAAAAGACTGCGACATTACCGCGACCTATTACAATCATTTGCTTGAGATGTATCAGAGTGTTTCTGATAAGAGGTGAGCATCATGCAAACAAGATTACACGTACATGATGGAAAGGTCGGCCAAGGCGTTAAGTTTGAACGTATCAGACGGGTTACTGGCTACCTTGTAGGCACTTTGGATCGCTTTAACAATGCAAAACGCGCTGAAGTTGAAGATCGCGTTAAGCATATGCATGTTTAATTAGGTGATTTATGTCTTGGTTCGTTTGGTTTATGTTGTTTCAGCTGTTGATAGTTTGGCCGCTGATCATCGATGATTAAAACCCCGACAAAGCGGGGCTTTGATTTAATGCTTTTTGTTGTCTTTTGGCAAAGCGTGATCATGTGTTAATGGTGGCGCTTTTCTAAAACCTCGCGTCGGTTGGTTCTGTTGTTGGTGGTGTTTAGGATCAACCTGTGCGGGTGTCTTTTGTTTTGGTGTACTCAATACATTCCTCCTAGATAGTTAAGATTAAAAATAACAGTCCTAATAAAACGGCTAGCATCATGCATAAGCCCATAAAACGCAGACGGTGGGCTCTTTTGTCGATTTGTTTCATTGTGCTAAAAATTGATTCATCGAAAAAATGACAAAAGTCAGAAAGATCATTTAAACGTTCTTTGCTGTTACTGCCGAATGTTCTGGAATCTTTGATTAACCATAGCAATTCACCATACGGCTGAGGCACTAATTTGCCATATCCCCACATTTCAGATAAGCAGGTAATGCCGAACAAAACGACTACTGCGCTTGAGGTGATGCTGATGCCGTAAAAAATGCAGGCAAGTAATAAAGTGTCGTCAGAAGAAAGCGAGGCAAGACGCTCATTAAACGCAAATAAGGCAGTTAGTTCGGTTACGGCAAGCCATAGATAGTTCTTAGCTGTGGATACTTGTTGAGCGTGGAAAAGATCATCGAAATGTTTCCAAAATTTAAAAGCCATTTCACAAGTTTCTTGTGCTACTGCGATTTGTTTGTTGTTTTCTTCATTCATAAAGGCACCATCTTTAATGACATTAACTGCATTTAAGTATAGAACGAAATCATTAAGCCCCGTTGAGCGGGCATATATGATGGGGTTCTTTTACGGTCTTAGGAAACGGCAAGCGTTACGGGCGGCGGTTAATGATTCTGCGTTTAAGGAAGATGAACATCCGAGGGATAAGGATGGGAAGTTTTCTAAAGGTAAGGCTTCCGCAACCATTGAAGAAATATACGGCCATGAAATTACAGGGTTAAAACTGACAGGGCAGAAGGCTGTAAATGCAGTTTTAAAACGTCGCGGCGGTTATGTTAAAGCGGCTTTTCATCGTCCTGAAATCGGCGATATAGATGTGATTTGGGGTGACAAGAAAAGTGGTTTGCGTCATATTATTGAGAGCCGTCTTAAAAATAATCAATCACCAACGGAAGTACTGAATAATTTAAGCAACGTGATAAAACACGGGCTGATAGTTAAGGAAAAAGATCCATACCGTAACGCAACTGCGTACAGATTGGAACTGTGGAATAAAGGTAAAGGCTACCGTGTAATTATTACAAAGACGGTTCAAAATGCAGAAGCAGGGAATAAAATTCACTATGTTCTTACAGATATGGAAATTAGAGCAGGGAAGAAGTGGCAGGTCACAAAGAAAAACTAAAGGTTTAGCGACTGTTTAGCTTTTTACGTCAGAGAGCACTTCTTAAAAATAAGAACGCGGCTCCACCGTTCCGTCTGACAACTTTGCTTAAGTGAATTATAAGCAATCCCCGCAATTTCTCAAACCTTAAAACTGCGGAATTTGCGGAGTCTATAAAAATACTGTTTTTTAGGTAAAATCTAAATCATCAAATTAACAGAGGATCTCAATATGAATAAAAGCGAACTTGTTAACGCTATGGCGGAAAAATGAAGCTACGGTATTCGGCTGGGGTAAAGACTTTGAAAGTTACGGCATAAGGCACTGCCAATTCTTCGGAGATCCTAAGCTTTCAGAAACGTGGACAGCCCTTGATGCATTGCTTATTGAAAACTTTCCTACAGAAGACGGCAGGGAGTTGCGTGTAGCTTGTACCTTCATCGACTCAGGCGACGGCTCCATGACAGATACCGTTTATCAGTACACCAAACCAAGAGAGCGCGGCCGTGTATTTGCCATTAAAGGTGCATCTACTGTAGGCAAGCCTTTGGTAAGTCAGCCGACCCAGAATAATCGTTACCGTGCGCATTTATTTGTGTTGGGAGTTGATGCAGGTAAACGTCTTGTCCGTCACCGTCAGACAGTTCAGGATATCGGACCTGCTTTCGTACACTTTCCGCGCGGACGTGATGACGGCTTTACTGAAGAATATTTCAAGCAGTTGACTGCCGAAGTTTTTGTCAGAAAGTTTGAGAAAGGCAAGCTTACTGAGTCTTGGAAAAAGATCCGCGAGCGTAACGAAGCATTGGATTGTTGCGTATACGCCACGGCCGCAATCGAGTTGATGCGCCCGTATTTTGAAAGACTGTTTCAGCAGGATCCTGAGAATGAACCTGTAGTAAGACATGCAAGGCGTCGCATTCAGTCAAAGGGAGTTTTATGACCACCAAAACTTTAAGTTCCTATCGAGGGATCCCGTACGAGATTGCCAAGCAGAAACAAAAGAATATCCTCGATGCTATCGATGCCGTTCTGCTGGGGCAAAGTTACACCATCGGAACCAGGCAATTAACGCGAGCGAATCTTAAAGCTCTGCAGGAGGCTTTGGAATATTGGTCAGATATTGTGGCCAAGTGTGAAGCCGGTGTAGCAGGGCTCAGGATCCAACGAGCTATACCGCAGGATTTTTAACAAAAATAACAATAATAATTGCGATCGAAGACTTAAAAATAGTTTTGCCTTGATATAAACTTGTTAACAAGCAATTTTTGGAGAGAGTATGACAATGGATAAAAATGCCGTATATATTCCCATTTTTAGTGAATTATTGTCTGCTAAGGAATATCAAAAAGAACTAGTTACTAACCGTGAAAATATAGAGAAAGTAAAGTTTATACCGCCAAGGATAGGCAAGCGAGGTTTTGGCTCCTTTAAGGTGAGTTACCGTACAGCTGTGCTAAGGAAAAGTTCATGGACAAGATGAATTTGCAAACATCAAAAGAGCACGGTGATCGATACACGTTAGAACATCTTATAGATGTTCAGAAAAAAGAATTGC
>CABQMD010000133.1 GCA_902465145.1 uncultured Succinatimonas sp.
CGGCGTTAAGAATGACGATCTCTTCAAGATGCAGCCTGCCCGCGGTACTGCCCGCGTGATCTGCTTCTCACCCGATCACTCAAAGACTCTGCCTTTGCTTGAGCAAAATGAGATCCGCCGTGTGGTCGATCTGTGGGGAGCACAGTTTGCAGAATTAAAGCAGCAATACACCTACGTTCAGCTGTTTGAGAACAAAGGTGCGGTGATGGGATGTTCCAATCCTCATCCGCACGGACAGATCTGGGCTTGCGATTTCATACCCGAGGAGATTTCAAAAGAGCTTAACGAGCAGCGTAAATATTTTGCATCTCACGGCACCAAGTTGCTTGAAGACTATTTAAAAGCAGAATTGCAAAAGAAAGAGCGCATCGTTTTTGAAACCGAGCACTGGGTTTGCTTAGTTCCGTTCTGGGCATTCTGGCCGTTTGAAACCATGCTTCTGCCTAAATTCAGCGTGCAGACTATAGATGAGTTAAACGATGCTCAGCGTGATGATCTTGCTTTGGCCATCAAGATGATCACTACTCGTTACGACAATCTTTTTGAAACCTCATTCCCCTACGCTATGGGCTGGCATAACGCACCGTCAGACGGAGATGAACACGGCGAATGGCAGTTGCATGCACATTACTATCCGCCTCTTTTGCGTTCGGCTACCGTCAAGAAGTTTGTAGCAGGCTTTGAATTACTGGCAGAAAGACAGCGTGATCTTACTGCAGAGCAGGCTGCAGCAAGACTTCGTGATTTAAGCGACGTGCATTACAGCAAAAAGCAGTAACCAAAAGCACAGCACCATTAACGGAATTTAAAAAGGTTTTAAAACATGACTGACGTACGTTCCAACACTATAAAAGCATTTGAAGAAAAATTCGGATCTGCTCCTGCCATGCAGGCCTATGCCCCGGGCCGAGTCAACATCATAGGCGAGCACACCGACTATAACGGCGGTTTTGTGCTGCCTTGTGCCATCAAATACGGTACTGCCATGGCTGCCAAAGAAAACGGTACCGATACCATGCGTATTCTAGCCTGTGATTTGGGCAATGATTATGATGAGTTTAAGATCTCATCAGAGATTGAAAAAAATGCCGACAAGCTCTGGGTCAATTATCTTCGCGGGATGACTCAGCTTATTGAAAAGAAGTTCCCCGGTAGAGTAAAAGGACTTGATGTTGCCGTGTCAGGCGATATTCCCCTGGGAGCAGGACTTTCATCTTCAGCATCTTTGGAGGTGACTTTCGGGCATTTGGTATCCAAGGCTTTCGGTCTTGATATTCCTTTGCAGGAGATCGCTTTGATGGGACAGGCCGCCGAGGCTTATATAGGTATGAAATGCGGGATCATGGATCAGACCATTTCTGCCTGCGGCAGTGCCGATCATGCTCTGCGCATAGACTGCAAGAGCCTTGAATTAACTCAGGTCAAGATCCCCGAAAGCCTCGTGATCATGATCATCAACTCTAATGTCAAACATCAGTTGGTGGGATCTGAGTATAACGACAGACGCGAATCCTGCGAGAAAGCTGCCAAGATCCTAGGAGTAGATTTGCTTCGTGACGCCGATCTGGCCATGCTTGATGCCCATAAGGCAGAACTTGATGAGGTATCCTTCCGTCGCGCCCGTCACGTGATCACCGAAGATCAGCGTGTGCTCGATGCGTCAGATGCCCTTGAAACAGGTGATCTCAAGACTTTGGCTAAACTTATGTATGCATCTCATTGCTCGATGCGCGATGATTTTGAAATCACCATTCCCGAGATCGACGGTTTGGTTGAAATCGTACGCAAAGCCCTTGGTGATGAGTACGGCGCGGTACGTATGACCGGAGGCGGTTTCGGCGGCAGCGTTGTCGCTATGGTCGAGCCTCAGAATGTTGAAAAAGTAAAGTCTGCAGTCAATGCCGAGTACAAAAAGATCTCAGGACGCGATGCCACTATCTTTGAGACCAAAGCCTTTGACGGTGCGCAGTTTAAGTATCTCTAATTCCGCAGTTTAACTGCAGGACAGCAAAAGCTCTCGTTTGATCAGGCGGGAGCTTTTTTCGTTTTGAGTTTAAAGTAGTGCGATTAGTCTGTATATAATCAACTGAAATCTAAAGGGATCTATACCTTAAAGATAATCTTGTCAGATAAAAGTTGCTTAAAGCGAATTAATGTCGGCAGATCTGAATTGGCAAAATTAGAAAAGTTCAATGTAAAACATTGCATCTTCTGATCGGGTAATACGGCGGCTGCTCAAGTAAAATAACTGCAGGTCAAACCGGATCCCGGTTAAATGACAAAAGATTAACTTTAGGTATGAAGTGCAAGGTACGGAGGCGGTGTTCATGAGCAACGGCAAAGACGGCGATGATAAGAAATTTGGTAAAAAAGCATCGTCAAAGCAAAACTCAGACGGTGTTAAGTCCGGTTTTGATACCCTGATGTCGGAAATTGCCTCCATTCAAAAGCTCAACGGTAATAATGTGGATCTTGAAAAGATGCGCGACGATATCAAACGTCGCGGAGTGTTAAAAGATCCTGCGATCATGAGGCAAGAAGAAGCACTTCAGGCTTCGCGTGAGATAGCCTTGCGCAATGAAAAACAACGCGTTGAGTTTATCAAACGTACCATGGTTTCAGGTAGCATCGATGCCAATTGGACCTTTGACAAACTCATATGCGATCCTGCCAATGCCAAAGCCATCAGCGATGCCAGGATCTTTTGTCAGGTTCATTTGGTAAAGCCTGAGCCGCCTTCGCTTTTTATCATTTCGGGAGCTCCAGGATCGGGAAAAAGCGTTCTTGCCAACGCCATGGCGGCTTTTTGGCTTGAAGAGAGCAATAAAGAGCCGGTATTTAAAGACGTATGCTTAATTACTCCGGCCAAACTTGAACGTACCCGCTATTTCAATACCAACGAGGCAAGAGAAGAGCGGGTTCAACGTCAGAAGGATTGGGAACGTTACTGCAGTACCGATCTTTTGGTATTGGACGGCTTATGCGAAAACGGCAAAGGGCTTTCAAACTTTATGCAGGGAGTATTGCCTGAACTCATGCGCAATCGTTTTGACCGCGGACTTTCCATGATCCTTACCGTATCGTTGCCTGCAATTTCTTATTTGCCGGGAGCAGTCGGAGCACAGACTTTTGAATCTTTTAAGCTGTATGAAGTGGTTACTTCGCAACTTATGGGAAAAAGCAGACGCAAACAGATCTTATTTAACGGAGTACCTTTGGAATGAGTACGATCCTGGCGTTTGATTTCGGCACTTCCCATATAGGGGTAGCTTCGGGATCTGCTTTTACTAAAACGGCAAGCCCGAGAGCTGCTTTAAAGGCCCGTGACGGTATTCCTGATGATCAAGGTTTAAACAAGCTCATGCAGGAGTGGCAACCTGCAAAATGTGTGGTGGGGTTGCCCTTAAATGCCGACGGTAGCGAGCAGGAGATGACCAAAAGAGCCAGACGTTTTGGTAACAGGCTTGCTCAAAAGTTTAAGGTAAAGGTAGAGTTTGTTGACGAACGTTACACTTCGGTTGCGGCCAAAGAGCGCATCTTCAGTCAAGGCGGGTTCAGAGCTTTGGCATCTGACAAAGGACGCATAGATTCAGAAAGTGCCTGTGAGATCTTAGAGCAGTATTTTGCAGAGCACGACGATCAATAAAGCAGTTTTTTAAAATGATTGAAAGCAAAACAAAAGATCTAGATGATACCAAAAGATGTGAGGATATACGTACCGCACTTTCGGAAATTGAGCAGGCTTTGCGCAGTTCGGGGCTTTGGACTGATGACT
>CABQMD010000134.1 GCA_902465145.1 uncultured Succinatimonas sp.
CATCAAAGCAACTTCTGTTTCAGGATGTCCTTCCTTGTAATATTTAATATTAAAAGGTGCGTCTAAAAAGGAAAAATTGGGGAAAAGACGTTTAGCAGAAACTTTGCATGCTAATCTGAAAAGATCATAATTAGGATCACCTGCTTTGGTATTAATTCCGTCCTTTACTTTAAAAATCTGAACTGGGAAAATCGGAGTTTCTCCACCGCCCAAACCGGCATCCGTTGCCAACAACACGTTTCTCATGATCATGCGTTGTTCGGCAGTAGTTCCAGTTCCGTAATTGATCGAAGAAAAAGGTACCTGAGCACCTGCTCGCGATTGCATGGAATTTAAGTTGTGTATCAGCGCTTCCATTGCCTGATAAGTTTCACGCTGCGTAAGCTTTAAAGATTCCATCATGACATATGAAGCATCAGCCTTGGCATAATTGGATCCTAGCTGTACCAATTCCTGCTCCACAAATTCCTGAATCTTTTGCTGTGCTTCTTTATCTAACAAAGTGCCTTTTACTTCATAAAGCTCATTACAAAAGCTCTTTAGCGAAGAAATATCCATTTGCTCACGTCTTAAGCAAATCTCCATGACCTTGCCTACGTGTTTTATGTATGATTTGGCCACATAAGGTGCAAGATCATACTCAAACATAGGAATAGACTGACCGCCATGCATGTCATTCTGATTTGACTGAATTGCTATACAACATAAAGCGGCAGCAGACTGAATGGACTGAGGTTCGCGTAAAAAACCGTGCCCTGTGGAAAAACCACGCTTGAACAAATCCTTAAGACCTATTTGACAACAATTAATTGTTAAAAGGTAGAAATCCAAATCGTGAATATGAATATCACCGCGTGCATGAGCCAACGCATGTTCTGGGCGCAAAACATAACGCTTAACGTAATCCTTAGCTCCCTCAGAACCGAATCTCAACATCAAGCCCATAGGTGCATTGGCATCAATATTGGCATTTTCACGCTTAAGATCCATATCAGCTGTACTTTTTGAAGTCAGATCTCTGTAAATTTTGGTCAGATCTGTATTGTAAGTACGAGCATTGGTACGACGCTGGCGGTAAAGGATAAAATTTTTGGCTTCAGAGGCAAGACCAGATTTAATCATGGCCTGTTCAATAAGATCTTGGGTGCGTTCGACAGACGGGGTCTTAGGAAGCTCTTTTTCAATATCGGCAACAACCATGGAGGTAAGCTTTAAGACTATTTTTTCGTCTGCTACGGTAATTTCGTCATCAGGGTGAACAGAGATCAAAGCCTTTCGGATCGCGTTGGAGATTTTCTGCTCATTAAAAGCGACTTTTCTCCCATCCCTCTTCATTATGAAACGAATCATCGCTTTTAATGCTCCCCCTTCAAGCTATAAAATATGTATATAAATCAATATAATAATTTAATTATAAAAGTCCCGAAACATTATGCGAAAAAGCATGTGTATTTACAAGCTCCATAAAATTTATAAGCTATCTTGACACTGCTAAAAACTCATAATTTTTCACATAAATTCACATAAAAAATATTTTTCTTTTAACTGTCTGCTGGAGGTCTTAAGAAGATGAACTACAAAAAGTACGATATCTTTTGTGACGTAATAGACAACTATGGTGATGCCGGCTTCAGCCTTCGACTTGCCCGCACGCTGAGCGAAAAAAATATAGAAGTCCGTCTTTTTTGTAATGATCTGCAAACTCTCTATACCATTACAGACAGACAAGATCTTACGAATCAATTGCTAAAGATTTCAAAATGGCCAGATCGCGGGAGCTATCATCCTTATGATATTGTGATTGAAGCTTTTTCGTGCCGTCTGCCTGATCTGTTAAATCAAAAACTGCGTGAACACCATTCATTGGTTATAGAACTCGAGTACCTGACGGCAGAAAAATTTTCAGAAGACTGTCACGGATTGTCATCCTCTGCAGACAGTCTAAACAGTTATTTCTTTTTTCCTGGTTTTAGTAAAAAAACAGGCGGGGTGATTTTCGAACAAAATTTTTTAAACAAGAAAAAGTCGCAGACTTGTCATTTTTCCATACAAAAAGGAATACACGTATCACTTTTTTCATACAAAAATCATAACATTACAGATTTTTTTCATATTCTTTCCAAAACAGGTGCTACTGTAAAAATCACTGTGTTTAAAGGTCTCGCTCTTGATAATGTTAATAACATTTTGAAGCTTTCTCTAAAACCAGGGAAACAACATAGATTAGACAACTTAGAACTTAATGCCGTAGATATGTGCAGTCAGGACGAATACGATAATATCCTGCTTACATCAGATCTAAACTGTGTACGCGGGGAAGAATCGGTTGTCAGAGCGATGCTTTGCGGAAAACCTTTTCTTTGGCAGATATACCCACAAAGTGAACAAGCTCATATCATCAAACTAAATTCCCTTTTTGACAGAATGTCTGAATATTTGCCTGAATATCAAGATGATATAAAGATAATACGTTATTTTAATCTTGAATATAACGGAGTAAGAACAGAGCAGCAACTCCCGTCACTGCTTGAATTTCTTCCGAAATGGGAACAGGTATGTGCTAAGTGGTCATTGCATCTGATAAAACTAGGTTCACTTACAGACAACCTTATAAAATTTATAGATTGTATAACCTTAAAAAATTCTTAATTTTCAACATATTTTATTGTTGAATAATCTGTAGAACATCAGTGCAATCAAATAACATCGCCCTGTAAAAAAAAGCTTGTATCTGCTAAAATGTCGCGTCAGCAGTTCAGCTGTGACCAAATCAGCTGATTTTAGCAGTACACAGTTATCACCTCTTAGAAAAAGGGGTTTGTTTATACTTTAAACAAAATCAACAAAAAGGTTTATCAAATGAAGTTAGCTCAAGAAGTACGTGCCGGCAACGTGATCATGGTCGACGGCAATCCTATGGTTGTTCAGAAAGCTGAATATAGCAAATCTGGTCGTAACGCCGCCGTAGTAAAAATGAAACTGAAGAGCTTGCTCTCCAACGCAGGTACCGAAAAAGTATTCCGTGCCGACGATCGTCTCGAAGATGTTGTTCTCGAGCACAAAGACTGCACCTACTCCTACCTCAATGATCCTTTCTACGTTTTCATGGACGAAGAATTTAATCAGTATGACGTGGATAAAGACAACATGGGTGATGTTCTTAATTACCTTATCGACGGCATGGAAGATGTTTGCCAGGTTACTTTCTATAACGGCAAAGCCATCAGCGTAGAACTTCCCATTAGCATCGTTCGCGAAGTTGAATACACTGAACCTGCTGTCCGCGGTGATACCTCCGGTAAAGTAACAAAACCTGCTAAGCTGGCCGGTACCGGTTATACCATCTCCGTTCCTGACTTTGTCAAAACTGGTGATAAGATCGAAATCGACACTCGTACCAATGAGTTCAAGAAACGTGTCTAAACATCTGATCTAAGTTTTTAAGAATACGAAAAACAAGCCTGACATCCTCATGGTGGTCAGGCTTTTTTACATCTGATGTCCATAAAAGCTCATCTCCAGAAATCAATGCCAGCATCTTTGATAAAATTACGCTAAAAAGTTGTGATTAGTCTGTTGAGAGTCATGGGATCAGCTGTCGCGTAATGTTTGAGAAAATACGCAAAATTTTTATACTGTTTAAAAGTTAGTTTTTTTCCACCAAACTCAAACGATATTTTACCAATTCATAACAGAATTAATCTGATGTTAATGGGTTGTTTTAGTTGCCTTTTTTTAACTTTTCGTCTGTTTTTACATGACTAATAATAAA
>CABQMD010000135.1 GCA_902465145.1 uncultured Succinatimonas sp.
TGATGTTCGGCGCTTTCTTAAAATACAGCGGCTTTTCAAAATTCATCAACGATTTTTCTTTGGCTTTGGTAGGTCAGACTCCGGGAGGCCCTGCCAAGGTTGCGGTGTTGGCCTCAGCTGCCATGGGAATGATCAACGGCTCGGCGATCGCTAATGTAGCTACTACGGGTACCATCACCATTCCTTTGATGAAACAAATCGGTTATCGCAAGGAATTTGCAGGTGCGGTTGAAGCCGTAGCCTCTACAGGAGGTCAGTTCTGTCCCCCGATCATGGGCGCGGTAGGCTTTGTCATGGCGGAATTTTTAAACGTCAGTTATGTAAACGTGATGCTGGCTGCCGTAATTCCCGCATTTCTCTATTACTTAGGCTTGTTGTGTGCCGTGCATTTTGAAGCCAAGAAAAGAGGTTTGTCAGGTTTTGCAAAAGAAAACATCCCCAATGCTTTGGATGTAATAAAAAAGCAGGGGTATCTGTCATTACCTCTGTTCGTGCTGATCGCACTCATGTGCTTTGGCTACACCCCTTTATATGCGGCCGTACTTTCGATCGTGGCTACGGTTTTATCAAGCTATATGAGAGCCGAAAGTCGCATGACTCCTGCAGTGATCTTAAAGGCAGTTACCGAAGGAGCCAGAGGAGCGGTGGCAGTAGGTGTATGTTGCGTGATCATCGGCATCATCATCGGAACCGTGACGCTGACCAGCCTCGGTCTTAACATGGGATATGTGATTTTATCCTTTGTAAACGACGGTAATATTTTCTTAACTGGTATTTTCACCATGCTGATGTCGGTGGTACTGGGTATGGGAGTTCCTGGCGTTGCTGCTTATGTGATAGTTCAGGCCGTTGCCGTACCCGTGCTTATCAAAGTAGGCATAGTTCCAATCTGTGCGCATTTGTTCTGCCTTATCTATGCCTGTCTTTCAAACATCACTCCTCCTGTGGCCATGAGTTGTTATGTGGCGGCCGGAATTTCTGGCGGCAATCAGTTCAAAACCGGGATCATTTCCGTAAAACTCGGGTTAATAGGATTCATAATTCCTTTCTTCTTCCTGACCAATCCAGTATTGCTCATCGGAGTAGTCGATGGCGTTAGCATAGGAACATATTTTTGGGTAGGCTTTACGGCATCGCTTGGTACCGTAGTTTTAGCGGCTGCTTTGCAGAATTACTTTATAAGATCCTGTACGTTGCTTGAAAGACTCATACTTTTATCAGTATGTCCTTTGCTTTTGTATCCGGGGGTTGTGACCGACGTTTTGGGTATAGGTCTGCTTCTTGTTGTGACTTTTATTCAATTATTCAAAGAAAAGGCACAAAAACCAAGTGTCAGATAGTTTTATATTTAACTTAAGGAGTATTTATGACTAAGCACTTTCAGAAAATTCTGATGGCCTGTGTGGGCGGGATCCTCTCTTGCAATGCTATGGCAAGCGATCATGCGCAGGTAACCATTAATTTTCCTACTGCATCCGCATCCGGTGCCTTATATGCCGTAGGTGCTGCCATTACCCATTTATGGGACAGCAAAATAGACTATGTCAATGCATCCAGTCAGGCATCAGCTGGCGGTATTGCCAACCTGAATTTGGTATCCGAGGGAGAGGCTCAGGTTTCAATTGCCATTTCAAGTAATTGTTATCAGGCTTTGAACGGAACCGACAGTTTCGAAGGTTATGCTTATCCTGATTTGAAAGTCATAGCAGGTCTCTATTTCAACCCCAATCAGGTGGTGGTTACCAAGGCCTCCGGCATAAATACCCTTGCTGAGGTTAAAGGCAAACATTTTGCCGTGGCCTCGGCCGGTTCCAGCGTATACGGAGAGTGTGAAAACCACTTTAAGGCCGCAGGTTTGAATTTTCCTGATGACATCAAGGCTGAATACATCACCTTTACGGATGCAGCCGATATGCTTCAGAACAACACTATCGACGGTGCGTGGATCATGTCAGGGATCCCGGCATCGGCCGTTACTCAGGCCTGTAGCAGCGGCAGCAAACTGCTGAATGTAGATGATGCCGTATTAAAAGCCTTGAAGGAAAAATTCCCTTGGTATGCTCCTTATACCATTCCTGCCGGCACATACCCGGGACAGGATCAGGATGTGAAGACTTCCGCCATCAAGATGGTCATGTTCTGCCGCGGAGATCTGGACGAGCAGACTGTCTATGATCTTACCAAGACATTCTGGGAAAACATCGCCGAATTGGGACAGGCTCAGGGAAATCTTAAGGGACTTACCCCGGAAAATGCCGTCAAAGACATAGCCAATCTGCCTTTACATGACGGTGCTGCCAAGTACTACAAAGAGATCAAAGTACTCAAGTAAAAAACGGTTTTGATCTTACGTTGCTCCCTGCTTTTGCGGGGAGTTTTTGTTTTTGACCGGAAAAAATGCAATACGGTGATTCAAACAGATCAGAAAAAATGTGATTAATAGTCTTAAACAGGTCGGAAAAAATGTAATATATTTGTCTAAACAGGTCGGAAAAAATGTAACCAAACAACTTTGTTGATAAAAAAATGTAAGAATACAAGGAGTTGAGCTTGGAGCGATTCATCATGCACTCGATGCTTGAGTGGAAAACCAAACAAAACAGGAAGCCTTTGGTTCTTATGGGGGCAAGGCAAGTCGGTAAAACCTGGCTAATGAAGGAATTCGGCAGATCACATTACAAAAGAACCGCATATATTTCGTTTTACAACAACGAACGTATGAAAAAGGTTTTTGATAATGACTATGACATTAAAAGGATCATGGCTGCCGTTAACATAGAGGTAGGTTTTACCGTTAAGCAGGAAGAAACCCTGATCATATTTGATGAAATTCAAAATGCTCCCAAAGCCTTTGAATCATTAAAATATTTTTGTGAGAACGCACCTGAGTACCATGTAATGGCGGCAGGCTCCTTACTTGGAGTAGCTCTGCATGAAGGTATTTCTTATCCTGTTGGCAAGGTAGATCTGTTACATCTGTATCCTCTATCTTTCAGGGAATTTTTATATGCTGTAGGAGAAAAAGGACTTGCGGATCTGCTCAAAACTAAAGACTATGCTTTGATCGATTCTTTTAAAGACAAGTATGTATATCATCTGAAAAATTACTATTTCGTAGGCGGTATGCCGGAGGCCGTTGAGGTTTTCAGACATAACAATGATTATCAAGGAGCACGTCAGGTACAAAAAAATATCGTCATTCAGTATCGCGGAGACTTTGGAAAGCATGCTGACAATCGCGAATTGCCCAGAATTAATATGGTTTGGGATGCAATTCCCATGCAACTTGCTAAAGAAAATAAGAAATTTTTCTTTGGAAAAATTAAAGCAGGGGCAAGAAGTGCCGAATTTGAAAAGGCTATAGAGTGGCTGACCGATGCCGGCTTGATTTATAAGGTGTACCGAGTGAATGAGCCGAGGATCCCGCTTGCAGCTTATAAAGAGTTTTCAGTCTACAAGATCTTCATGCTTGATATAGGAATTTTGGGGGCGATGAGCGAACTTGATGCCGGATCGCTGCTTGACGGAAACAGGCTGTTCGTCGAATTTAAGGGGGCTCTTGCAGAGCAGTACGTACATCAACAACTTTTATGCGAAACTCAATACACACCGTATTATTACGGCACGCAAAAATCTACATTTGAACAGGATTTTTTGTTGCAAATAGGCATGGATGCAGTACCTGTAGAAGTTAAGGCAGAAGGAAGTATTAATTCCCAAAGT
>CABQMD010000136.1 GCA_902465145.1 uncultured Succinatimonas sp.
TGCGCTCGCGGAATCGTTTTAATTCGGAAACAAAAGGAGCTCGCGTCTCTCGTACTTTGGGGAAATTATGGGCTGCCAAAAATATCCCAGAGGCTCCGTCACGCAACACAAAATGCGATCCATGCGCCTTACATGGCAATTCCGGCAGATCTACGGGCTCCTCCCTAGGAGGTGCGACCTGACCGTTCTTTAAGATCTTTCTGGTATTACCGCATTCTTTATTTGTGCAAGCCATATATTTGCCGAAGCGTCCTTCCTTAAGCTCCATGGGAGAGCCGCAGCGTTCGCATATAACCTCAGGACCTTTCTCTATTTCTCCGGTAAAATCACCTTCAATCAATAAATTTCCGTCACATTTTGGTGAACCGCATACCAAAAGTTTACGTTTATCATCAATTAAAAATTCATTCATCACACTGCCGCATTTAGGACAACGCGGTGCGTTTCTTAAGATCTCTGCTTCCTGCTCTTCACTTAAAGGTCCTTTATGCTCAACAAGCTTTAAATTCAAAGTTTTTCGGCAACGCTCTGCCAGAGGTACGGTTTTATCATAATAGCCCATGCAGGACAAAAACATTCCGTTTTTCCCAGACTGCACCGCCATATGATATTTTCCGCACTGAGGACACAAGATCTGAGTTTCCACAGGATGATTCTCAGGCATTCCCCCATCTGATGCAGGTTTAGAAGCTTCGGCTAAGGACTTGCTAAAATGAGCATAAAAATCGTCAAGACTCTTTTCCCAATCGATTTTACCGCAAGCTATCTCATCAAGTTGCCCTTCCAATTTAGCTGTAAATAGTGGATCCATCAAATCCTGGAAACTGTAGCGCAATCTGTCCGTAACAATTTCCCCCATGGTTTCGGCATAGAATCTGCCGT
Source organism: uncultured Succinatimonas sp. (assembly GCA_902465145.1). Taxonomy (GTDB): domain Bacteria; phylum Pseudomonadota; class Gammaproteobacteria; order Enterobacterales; family Succinivibrionaceae; genus Succinivibrio. The sequence goes on from CABQMD010000136.1 coordinate 883, forward strand.
GATCGATACGCACATATCCTCTGTCCTGAATGGTTGAAATGATGGAAGCGTAAGTAGATGGTCTGCCGATCCCGTCCTTTTCAAGCTGCTTAACCAGTGTGGCTTCTGAAAAACGTGCAGGAGGCTGGGTAAAATGTTGCAAAGGATTGAGTTTTACTAGAGAAAGCATCTCGCCTTCTGAAAGCTCGGGCAACAAAACATCATCCTGTTTACCGGAATTCCATATTCTGCGGAAACCGTCAAAAAGCAGATGACGGCCGTTAGCCTTCAAGCCGAAAACTCCGGCATCCACTGTTACCGTAGAACTTTCAAAACGACAATCAGCCATTTGACACGCCAGATAACGTGCATAAATCAATTGATAAAGTCTTTCCTCATCACGATCCAAGCCTGACGGACTGGTATCAGGATGTGACGGTCTGATAGCCTCATGAGCTTCCTGAGCACTTTGACGCGACTGATAAAAATTGGGTTTTGACGGCAGATATTCGTTTCCGTACTGCTTCCCAATAATATTGCGGGCGGCTGCAACGGCATCATCAGAGAGATTGACGCTGTCAGTACGCATGTAAGTTATAAAACCGCGTTCATACAGATGCTGCGCAACAGTCATGGTTTTTTTTACGGAAAAACCAAGACGCTGATTGGCACTTTGCTGCAAAGTGGAAGTGGTAAACGGAGGATTAGGATGAGCTTTTTGCTGTTTTGAATCTATCGAAGTAACCTTAAAAGCACAATTCTGCAATTGAGAAAGAACTTCGTCGGTTTCTTTTTTATTGTGCAGTTCAATCTTTTTGCCGTTTCTGCTTACTAAATCCAGCGACAGCTCACCGCCTAACTGCGTTTTTGTATCGACTCCTACCGTCCAATACTCTTCTGGGTTAAAGGAGCGGATCTCACGCTCTCTGTCGACAATGAGTTCTACAGCAACAGACTGAACTCTTCCTGCAGAAAGTCCGCGGGCTACCTTTTTCCACAAAAGCGGACTTACCATAAAGCCCACCACGCGATCTAAAAATCGTCTGGTCTGTTGGGCTTTTACCATATCCATATCTATACGACCGGGATTTGCAAAGGCCTTGTCTATAGCTTTTTTGGTGATCTCAGGATACTTGACCCTAAGATAACGCTCCTCGCTTCCGCCCAATACCTCTTTTAAATGCCAGGCTATAGCCTCTCCTTCACGATCAAGATCGGTTGCAAGATATATATGCTCAGCATTTTTAGAAAGTTTGCGCAAATCTGCTACAACTTTTTCCTTTCCGGGCATGATCTCATAATCCGCACGCCAGTGATCGAGAGGATCGATCCCCATACGGGCAAACAAGGCCTGCTCTTTATCTTTTGCCGAAGTACGTGCTGTCTTTTTAACTTTCGCTCCGCTTTGCGTGCCAGCTCCGCTTACCGGAAGATCCCTGATATGACCTACGGAGGCTTTGACGATGTAATTGTCTCCAAGGTAGCGATTAATAATGGTGGCTTTGGAAGGAGACTCCACGATCACCAGCGATTTAGCCATAGTCTCATATTCCTTATTTTCTAATTCAAACCAAGCGCTCTTGCTCAACGCATGTTTTCTGAAGATTGTGTACGTTTATCTATTTCTGAAGCCGCAGCTTTCACCAATGTTTTGGCAGAGAACAGTTTCAGGATGCGTTCAAGTTTGGAATTCTTTTCTTCTTTCTTCCACTTAAGATATAAAGCAGCTCCCGAGGTAAGCTCAAGCTGTCTTGCAATGTAGTCATCTGAACAACAGATCTCGTCAACAAGCCCGAGTTCCAATGCATCCTCTGCAAGCCAATGCTCTCCGGTAGCCAATTTCTCTATATCAACATTAGGACGAAAGCGCTTTACATGATCTTTGAAACGACGGTGAACCGCGTCCAATTCCTCACGACATTTCTCCCGTCCCTCATCGGTATTTTCACCGAACATGGTCACGGTACGCTTGAAACGGCCTGCGGTAAGTTGCTCATAGTCTATATCGTGCTTCTTTAAGACCTTGTTAAAGTTTGGCAAATACATGACCACCCCGATGGATCCTATGTAGGCAAAAGGAGCTGCCACAATTTTATCGGCAACCGATGCCATAAGATAGCCGCCGGAAGCAGCAACTTCATCTACACATACCGTAAGTTTGATCCCTTTTTGCTTTAAGCGCATCAATTGCGAAGAGCCCAAACCGTAGGCATTGACCATTCCGCCTGGAGAATCAAGTCTTACCACGACCTCATCATTTTTTCCTGCCACTTCAAGCAAAGCATCGATTTCATAACTCAAATGCTCAGTTTCAGAAGCTTTGACATTACCGTTAAAGTCGATCACATATAAAGATTCAGGACAGAATTTTCCCTCTTTTCGTAAAAGCTTGATTTTTTCCTGTCTTGACTTTTCATCGTCTATTCGTTGTTTTTTAAGCTCTTTTTTCTTAAGTTTCTCATTCAGCTCGTCTTCTGAGCACACAACCGCCTGCTTAATCACATCCTTCATGTAATCGCGTCTTTGTTTAAGTTCAGTAAAAAGCGGAACGGCACATAATTTGCCGTCTCCTATGGCTTCACTTTCTATTTCAGGCCCTTCTTTTTTCCCTTTATATACAAGAGTTCCAACGGCAACAAAAACAAAGGGCACTGCAAAAAAAGCAACAACAGTCAGAAGTTCAAGCACGAACAAAAGCCATCCGTAAAAAATTTCCATTTTTATTACAACACCCTATTTCTCATCGTCTTCGCGTTTATTCATAATCTGTCGTCCGCTTTCCGTAAGCCTTATTCCGCTTTCAATGATCTCAATAAAACGCTGTTTATATAGATGACCGATGGCTTTTTTATAACGCCCCT
>CABQMD010000137.1 GCA_902465145.1 uncultured Succinatimonas sp.
ATCCTCAGACGGCTACAGAAAAAAACAGCAAAGAGCAAGATTTGCCTTTCATGCAAAGACGCTGACAGCCGTGTTTCTGATGTCGTTGCTTACTTTGACTACCATGTTGTTTATGGTGCATCAGGAAAGACGTCTTACCGTAAACGTTTTAAAGCAGGAATTGCGGCTAGAAGTAGAAAGTGCGAGCAGAAACGTTGCGCATATTTTTGAAAATGAACGGATTTTTCTGCACGCGGCTGCTTTTGCAGTTGATGTTTTTTCACCGCGATCCATACAAAACGTACTAAAAGGATCGCATGGTCTTGCTCGTACGGGCGCCGTGAATTTTGACGGTAAGATTTTGGCCGGAAGCACGCTTGATCCTCTGTGGGAGCCTGAAATAAAAAAGGCCTTTGCCGGTATAAGCGGGAGTGTCTATCGCCCGGGCCTTGGTTTTATGTTTACCGAACCCGTGATCAAAGACGGCAGAATAAGTTGTGTGTTTTATGCCTTGTTCAGCGAGGTATCAACAAGCCTGCCATTGCCAGAAACAAGGGCATCGCTCAGGTAATGTTCGATCAAAGGGTAATTTCGTCAAATACCGTAAGTGAAAAAAAACAGGAATTTTTTTTAGCGGATGGTTTTGCAGATATTTTGCTGGGACTGCAGGCACAGTTAAAGAGTAAAAGAGTTGTTCTGCAAGAGTATGACGAAGACGGACACGAAAGGGGGATCTTCTATGCTGCAGAGATCCCCAATACTCCTTTTTATATAAGAGTTTTTTTTGAAGAAGAGCTGTTTTCCTCTCCTTTTATAAAAGTTCTTTATTGTGCATTGGCCTTGATGCTGATCCTGATGGCATTGTCTTTCGTGATCATGCATTATTTGGGCTTAAGTCTTTGTCACGAACTCATGATTTTGGGCAGACAGCGCTTTGTCAAGGTTGCATCGGAAATAAGAAGACGTGCGGCTACCGCGGTGGTCAGACATACGGTTCCGCGTATTGACGAGATCATAAAAAGCGAGCAAAAGATAAAGCAGTACGGCCATGATCCGCAAATGCTTGAAACCTTGCATCAGTCTTTTGAAGACAATGCCAAGGGCTTGCAGCATACTTTAAAGAGCATAGTTGATTTAAGCGGTATAGAAAAAGGCTTCTTCAACTTAAACGAGCATGAATACGATCTTAAAGCCATGCTTGAAAGACAGGCTCGCATGGTGCAGCGAAAGGCCACCGAAAAAGGATTGAATTTTACTTTGGAGACGGATCCCGGGTTGCCAAGGGTAGTGTACGGAGATGAGCAGTGCGTCTCGGAGATCATAGAGCATCTTTTGGATAATGCCGTACGTTATACTGCACAGGGAGCAGTAGGTTTCAAGGTTATCGGTGATCTTAGCAAAGACAGTGAAACGGTCATGCTGAGAATTACGGTAAGCGACACCGGCAGCGGTATTGAAGAAGGATTGCGTACGAGGATCTTCCGGGAGCTGCCGCGGCGCATGTTGGAAGAAGGACGTTCCCTTCCGGGGTTCGGACTGGCCATTTGCCGCAGTTTCTTAAAACTCATGGGCGGTTTTATCGATGTTCAGACTACCTTGGGAAAAGGTTCTACCATTACAGCTTCGGTCCCGCAAAAAGTACGTGCTCATATGATCATGGGCACTTTGCAATTACCTCCTTTGCCGAAATTAAAACCGCAGGAGCAGGCAGCCGTGAAGCTTGGTGAAATCATCAATCAGGGAGCGGGAATAGATCTTTCTTCAGGCAGCAGCTCGAATTCTCTTGAGCAAAGTCAGGAAGTGATCCCTGTCGACATGTCATTAAAACGCGGCGGCGGAGTAGAAGTGATGAACGGCGCAGTCTTGCAAGAAGCAGCTAAAACCCAGGAAGTTCAGGAAAAGGACGCTGAAATTTTGGATATAGACGGAGCTTTAGCCGGATTTAATCATGATATGACGCGTTATCTGCAAAGCTGTGAACTTTTCTGTCATGTCTCTGATGATCGCCGCATCAAGATAGCTCAGGCTTATGCTTCTGCCGATTGGAAGCGTTATGCCATGCTGATGTGCTCTTTAAAGAATTCTGCAGGATCTTTGGGAGCGTACGGGATCAAAACATTGGCAGCGCAACTTGAATCGGCAGCTCGCATCGTTTCTTCAACACGCAGTGATTATATTAAGTTAAGACCTCAGGGCTTGAATTTCATTACTTCAAGACACGAACAGTGTCTTAAGCAGTACGAAGAGCTTTTAAAAACCATTCACAGCAGTCTTAATATCTGAAAAGCTTAGGATATCTGCTAAAATGCACCCGTTTTTCCGCTTTAATGCGGAGAGGATCAAAAAGAGGATGAAACGGGTATGTCGCTTGCAAAGCGTTATTTGATCTTCGTGATCGGAGTGATCATTCAGTCAGCAGGTATTGCTCTCATTCCGCGCAGTACGCTGGGTTCTCCTCCCATATCTTCTGCCCCTTTTGTGATCACCAAATTCAGCTGTTTTTCTCTAGGTGAGCTTACCTTTGCCCTGAATGCTTTAATGTTGCTTGCTCAGGCCGTGTTGTTTAAAAAGCGTTTTCGTCACATTCAGTTTTTGCAATTGCCGGTTACCGTAGTATTTGCCGCGGGACTGGATTTTTTTATGAAGATTTTTGAATGGACGCTCTCCTCGCATTATCTTGTCAATGTAGCGGTATTAGCCTGCGGCGAGTTGTTGCTCTCAACTGGAGTTGCAATGCAGGTGATAGCCAATGTGCTCATGTTGCCAGGCGAAGGAATAGTCTATGCCATAAGCACGGTATTCAAATGGGAATTCGGCAGGGTCAAAACCTGCTTTGACTGCAGCATCGTGGCATCGGCGCTGATCCTGTCGATGACGGTGCTTCATACCCTTACAGGCGTACGTGAAGGAACCTTGGCCGTAGCTTTGCTTACGGGAATTACAGCAAGGTTTCTCATCGCGCATTGCAGTCGTTTTGATGAAAACGGAGCTTTAGTACTGATTTGGCCGCATGCGGTAAAGAAAAAGTGACGGGCTTGTTTGCAAGGGGCTTTTCAGAATTTTAAGTTTCTGCTGATAAAGGGTAATGATCTGCAACAGGGAATTACTCATGGCAATTAATCTTTTCTCGTTGGATGCAAGTCAGTTCGCGCTTGAAAAAAAGCTGATCTTGGGGTTAACGTTGCTCAAATCTCCTAAGACATAGTGAAATCTGATTTTTCAGATCTGCAAAGGCAAGGTGAATACCGTCATCGCGCAAAATACGCTCAAAGCGTTTGAGCCTGAAACATTGGAAAAAAACAGATCCGCGCTCCGTTGTAAGTTTCTATCCTGCCGATCTCTTCTTTATGAACAAACATAGCGACAATTTAAGTGCAGGAACAATAGTAATCGACTGGGTATCGTTTTCAAGTGCCGAGTTTAAAGCTTGCAGTGATTTGATGTTGCAGTGCAGGCAGGATCTTAAGGTAAAAACTTTTTTTGATTATGAGGATCATGCCAAACAGAATTTTTTTCAGTCGGCAGTAGACAGCTTTGCCAAGAACAATCTTTCAGCAGATCAGTCCTCTGTGTTAAACAAAGCTTTTTCATGATACCTTGAGGCGCTTTCTGACTACAATGCGTCCAATTTTGCAAAGATCAGTATAGCCGCTTCGGATTTTGCCGACAAAATACCCTACTATGACAAAGTCACGGTAATGAGCAAAGACAAAGACGAGGCCGATGCCTTTA
>CABQMD010000138.1 GCA_902465145.1 uncultured Succinatimonas sp.
GGCCTTGCAGGCACGCGGGCGTTATCAGGCTTTGCTGGCTGCTTATCCTCAGGCTTTGAATTCCTTTGCACAGGCCATGAATTACTGCAGCCGCGCTTATGATCGCGACATAGTAAGAGCACTTACCGCACAGGTATCAGAGCAGCGCGCTTTTGACGATTCCATCAACAAGGACATGCGTTAAGACAAAAGCTTCAGGTGATCGTAATTTAGTACTTTAAAACACTGCAAAGTGCTTATTCATGCGGTTTAACGCAGATTTGCAGTTTTACCTTATAGGGGATGCAAAGGCATATTTGCAAAAATATGCATCTTTACCAAACGTGTGCTCCTGACTGTGATCGACTCTTTCTTTTTTGTCAACAAAGAAAGTAAGCATACGAAGAATGCCAATACTGTTTATACGATGGCACGGGCATAAGGATCTTTGACTGCAACCGTCTAAAGCGTCTTTACCACCATAAGATAAAATAAAAAATGCGTGGCAAACCGCTCTTATAAGTCATGTTCGAATTTTTACTATCCTAAACTTACAAAAAGACGAAATATAAAAAATAGCCTTGCCCTGAACAAAAAGCTTACAACGCAACTACCAAAGGAAATCGAAACAAACTTTTTTTTCAGATCGCTTTGCAAATATCCCGTATTTGCACATACTTCGTCAAATATTCAGAACTTTTTTTACAAAAGGCACGGTGATCCCGCGCATTTCCTGAAGCTGAGCGTTATCGATGCGATCAAGTAGCGCAATGAGATCGGACATATTGCCGCGGCAGTGTTTAACCATAAATGCAGCCGCACTTTCCGGAAGCGTGAAACCGCGGCTTTTGGCTCTTAACATCAAAGCCTTGACGCAATCTTCTCCTTCAAGAGGATTTAATCTTACCGAAATTCCGGAGCCCAGACGGGTATTGAGATCCGCTCTTAAAAAAGGGATGTTGTCAAAGGTGTTTGCAGACGCAATCACCAGCATTCCCCTTTGAGAATCGTACCAACGGTTGAAAAGTGCAAACAACGCAAGTTCCCACTGTTCATCGCCTGCGATGGCTTCGACATTGTCTATAAGCGTCAGAGCTGGCAAACGTACGTCGATAAATTCCGGAGAAAACTGACCTGCAAGGCACATATCAACACAAAAAGCACCTGAAACCATGCGTGACAAAGCTGACAAAAGGTGGCTCTTGCCGCAACCTTTGGGTCCTGATACGAAATAAAATTCATATTCGCCGCTTGATGCTGAGCTTTTCAACTGATCTATCAAGGCCGATTTACCGACAACAAAAGTGTCAAATCCGCCGCGATCCTGAATTTTTAGCGGCAAAGCTTCCTGGTGAGGAGTTTTTTCTCGCAAAGGATCACTCATGATTCAATCCTCGACCAATTCTCCGTCAACAGGCAATGCTTTTGCCTGCTCCACTGTAACCGAAGTTTCAGATTTTACCGATCCAGAAGGTTTGTGCTTCGGATTCAGATCGGATTTTACCGCACTTTCATAACTTGATATTCCGACTTTGCCGTCACGGCCTGAAGCAGCCGTTCCTAGCGATGACGAATAACTGTAGATCCAGTCTCCGGTCTTGGCAAATCCCGGGGCATGTGCCAGCGTTCCGTCTAAAATTGCAGGAGACGCACTGCTAGGCACTTCGAAGATAACACCCTGAGGCTGCCAAGCCACAGCTGAGCTTGAGGCCTCATAACCGAAAGTGATCAAGGAACGGCGGATATTTTCAAGATCAGCTATATTGCTGATACCTGTCAGCATGACTCTGACAAAACCGTTACCCGGCCCCAAGTTCAGAGGCTCTTCTACCGAAGCCTGATCTTTATCAGACGCTGCAGCTTCATTGCTGTCTGCAGTGACATTTTCCATAAGCGTACGAGCCATGGCATTTGCAGACTGTACGGTCACCGAGGCAACGTCTCCGCTTTGTTCGCCGTTGCCAAGACTTCTGCCGCCGTCATCGTATACGTTCCACTTAAAGGTCACGAGATCTCCGCTTTGCTGCAGAGCTCCTGCAACAAAAAATTTCGGGGCATAACGTTTTGAAGCGTTGATCACCGCTTCGTCATTATGAGAAAGTACGGCGTTCGGACTTACGGCCTGAACATCATCAAGATCCATCAAAGGAAACATCAGGTCAAAATGATCGGCTCTTGAAGCGGCGGTCAAAGCCTGAGCAAATTCATGATCCGATCCTCCTCCTACGATATGATCAGAATTTACGTCCGCAAGCCATACCAATACAGGATCTTTCAATCCGGTCCAAGATGCATGTCCGCTGCCGGTAAGCTCAGAGCGTAATTTGTCAGCATCAAAGCGCAGGATCAAACGGTTACCGTCAAAGGATGCTGCCGCCAAAGCCTGCCCTGCAACTGCCGGAGTGACGCTGTGCAATGAATCGATGGTAAGCGACGACGCTGCCTGCAACCATCCTTTCGTAATTACCGCATCCACTCCCTGCAAAAGATCACCTTCGTAAGTCAAAGGATCATCGGCAGCCTGTACAAGTGAGGCACAAGACAACGCGGCAAACAACATGGCAGAGCGCAACATAAGTCAACCTCCCAACATTCTCACAACAACCTGAAATATTCTAAGATAACTGTTATTTTCTCAGGATCTTAATATCCGGTATTAAAACTCGAATATAAAAACTGCTGACAATTTTAACAAAAGCAAATGCAGTCTTACTTAACCACAGCGCTTAAATTCCCCCAAAAAAATGCCGGCTGTAAAAAAATTCCTTTCTTTTTTACTTCGACTTGAGAAATCAAATGCATTCAAAATCTGCTTTTACTACCGAAATTAAGCGATTTAAATAGCCTTGATCTTAAGGATAGGCTAAAATCAGCACCAGTGTTTTTAACCCTATTTTTGGAGCAGTCATGGCCAATTTAACCTATAAGGAAGCCGGTGTTGATATCGATGCCGGCGAAGAACTCGTCGAACGCATCAAAGCCCCAGTCAAACGTACCAATCGACCCGAGGTCATCGGCGGTCTCGGTGGTTTCGGTGCTTTGACCCGTATTCCTCAGGGTTACAAGAAACCGGTTTTGGTTACGGGCACTGACGGCGTCGGTACCAAACTCCGTCTTGCCATCGATTACAACCGTCATTCCACCGTAGGTCAGGATCTCGTTGCCATGTGTGTAAACGATCTGATCGTACAGGGAGCCGAGCCTCTGCTTTTCCTCGACTATTACGGAACTGGCAAACTTTCAGTCGATACCGCCGCCACCGTAGTATCAGGCATAGCCTACGGATGTGAATTGGCAGGTTGTGCTTTGGTAGGCGGCGAAACTGCCGAAATGCCGGGCATGTACGAAGAAGGCGACTATGATCTGGCAGGATTTGCCGTAGGCGTGGTTGATGAAGACAAGATCATCGACGGCTCTGCAGTCAAAGAGGGCGACACCTTGATTGGAATTGCCTCTTCAGGTCCCCACTCAAACGGATTCTCCTTAATCCGTGCCGTGCTCAAAGCTTCAGGTACCGATCCTGAAGCTGTAAAACTGCCCTCAGGCAAAGTTTTGCTCGATGCTTTGATTGAACCGACCCGCATTTACGTCAAGAGCGTGCTCAAACTTATCAAAGATGCCGAAGTTCACGCCTTGGCTCACATCACCGGCGGCGGCTTTTGGGACAATATTCCGCGCGTGTTGCCTGAAGGTACCTGTGCTGCCATAGACGGAAAATCATG
>CABQMD010000139.1 GCA_902465145.1 uncultured Succinatimonas sp.
ATCTGTTTGCGCTCCTAGCGACCAAAGATGAATTTGAAAAATACGTCGTTGGTGGAACTTAAGTCTTCTTTGGTGAAGTTGCCTGATCTTAGCCGTTACCTGCTCTTTATTTTTGACATAAAACGCTCTTGAAGAAAATGAGTAGAAGGGTTTGTCAAACAACAATTAAGATCAAAACGTCTTTAAAACGACACTCGCCCAGTATGTTGATTGGTATTGATAACAATTTGAAAACAATGCCAAATTTATTCTAGTTGCCGTACTATCTGCCTCAACTTCACAGTATCAAAATAAATCGTGTTTTTAAATCTTATCAGAATAAAAAAAAGATTTTAACGGTTCAAAAGATGAAATATGGATCGATAGATTTTAACCACATAAATAAGGTGGCAATGCTGACCTTTCGCATTGCTTTCTTATCTACAGAGATGCTTCGTTTTTTGCTAAAATAAGCTGTCGTTCAATTTAACATTGACACCTTTCCCTCCGTAAATGGAGTGGATCACTATTGCTTTCTTGAAGGTGATTCGGTTGGAGGTTTTTAACGAACTTCAGTGTGATTCACTAGGGAGCAGGGGCAGTTATGCCACCTTGGTTTGTTTCCAAACAAATGAAATATAGCATTTGAAGAAAACAAAAAAGCGCCATATATCCCCGGGATAACCCCGGAGTTTTACGGCACCGATCTGATAAAAATGGGGAATTTCTTGTTCACTAGAATTCTAGGTACCGGCAGCTATCTTCCGGAACAGATCCGCTCCAATGCCGATCTCGAAAAGATGGTGGATACATCCGACGAATGGATTGTTGAGCGTACAGGGATCAAAGAGCGCCGTATAGCCTCTCCAGATGAAACTGCTGCAACAATGGGATATGCAGCTGCACGTAAAGCATTGGAAGCGGCTGCGCTGGAGCCTTCAGAAATCGGTGCGGTGATTTGTGCTACTACATCTGGTAAAAATGCTTTTCCGTCTACTGCCTGTGAAATAGCAGGAATGTTAGGAATAGCCGGTGTACCTGCTTTTGATGTGGCTGCAGCCTGTGCTGGCTTTAGCTATGGCTACGGTCTTGCGCACAGCATGATCCTAAGCGGAATGGCAGATAAGATTTTGGTCGTCGGCAGCGATCTTATGTCAAGAGCCTGTGATCCGCATGATCGTACTACAATCATTCTATTTGGTGACGGCGCCGGCGCCTGTGTTGTTGGATCATCGCCGGTTCAGGGAACTTTGGCGGTGAAATTGTCATCAGATCCTGTTTATGCACCTTTGTTGCGTTTGCCTTTTCCGTCTCGCGGCGGTAACGATGCTGATAGCAGTTATCTTTATATGAAAGGCAATGAAGTATTCAGACATGCGGTTACCTGTCTTTCAAAATTAGTGACTGATACTTTGCAGGCCGGAGGAGTAAAACCTGAAGAGCTTGATTTTTTGGTACCTCATCAGGCTAATTTGCGTATTATTTCGGCAACTGCAAAAAAGCTCGGACTTGATATGTCTAGGGTTATACTTACCTTGGACAGACACGGAAATACGTCTTCAGCGTCGGTAGCTTTGGCATTGGATGAGGGAGTACGTACCTCAAAGATCAAACGCGGCGATCTTTTGCTTATCGAATCCTTTGGCGGCGGTTTTACTTGGGGTTCTGCCCTAATTCGTTATTAAAACGCAGTCTTGCGCTGTTTAACAGCGCTTTCTTCCTTATATTAAATTTTTGCTAGGAGCCGCGGTTTGACGCGGGGATTTTCAACATGAAAAAATTTGCAGCCGTTTTCCCAGGACAAGGGTCGCAGTCTGTCGGCATGTTTGCTTCTTTTATGGATAATTCCGTGGTTGCTTCTGTATACGAGGAAGCTTCTGAAGCTCTGGGATACGATCTTAAAAAATTAACGTTAGAAGGTCCTGAGAGCGAACTTAATCGCACTGAGGTGACTCAGCCTGCTATTCTTACTGCGTCTGTAGCTGCATTCCGTGCTTTTGCCGCTCAATGTGATGACATGCCGGTATGTATGGCGGGACATTCTTTGGGTGAGTACAGCGCTTTAATCTGTGCCGGTGCCTTGGAATTTTCTGATGCCGTACGTTTAGTACGTTTACGTGGGCAAGCTATGCAGGATGCTGTTCCTCAGGGTGAAGGTGCCATGGCAGCGGTCTTGGGATTGGATGATGACGTCATTGTAAATGCTTGTGAAGAGGTTTCCGTTGCCGGCAATAAAGTCTGGGCAGCCAATTTTAATACTCCGGGCCAAGTAGTAGTATCTGGTACTGCTCAAGGTGTTGCCAAAGTGTCTGAAATTTTGGCTGCTAAAGGCGCTCGTCGCGTTGTTCCTTTGGCCGTATCCGCACCTTCTCATTGTCCGCTTATGCAAAGTGCAGCAGACAAACTTTCTGAAGCTTTAAGCAAACTTAAGATATGTGATGCCAAGATCCCGGTGTATTCCAACGCTTATGCAAAGCCTGAGACTAAAGCAAGCGAGATCACCGACGCTTTGGTACGTCAGTTGGTAGGCCCTGTACGCTGGGTTGAAACTGTTTTAGGCATGAAGAATTCCGGAGTTGAGGTTTTGGTAGAAATGGGACCTAACCGTGTGCTTTCCGGTATGTTGCGTCGTATAGATCGCAGTCTTATTGCTGCTAACGTCGGAGATCCTGAGTCTTTGGTTAAGACCATGGAAGCTTTGAACTAAATATTAAACATAAGGAAGGAATATATGTTTGATTTGGATTTTTCAGGAAAACTGGTGCTGGTTACCGGAGCTTCGCGCGGTATAGGTAAAGCCATAGCTTTGGAATTTGCCTCCCACGGCGCTGTAGTTTGCGGTACTGCTACGTCACAAAAAGGCGCTGATGACATTACTGCTTATTTAAACGGCAAGGGCGAAGGTTATGTTATGAATGCTCTTGACAATGCCAGTGTCGACGCTTTTTTTGCCGCCGTTGCAGAAAAACATGAGGAGGTACCTTATGTTTTGGTAAACAATGCCGGAATTACCCGTGATACTTTGCTTATGCGCATGAAAGATCAGGATTGGAACGACGTTATTCAGTGCAATCTGACTGCTCAGATGCGTTTGGCAAAATTATGTTCTGCAAAAATGATGAAAAAACGCCAAGGACGTATCATCAGTATAGCTTCAATCGTGGGTGAGACCGGTAATGCCGGTCAGTGCAATTACGCAGCGGCTAAGGCCGGACTTATCGGATTTTCCAAGTCGCTTGCAAAAGAAGTCGCATCACGCGGCATAACCGTCAATTGCATAGCCCCTGGATTCGTGGCAACCGATATGACTGCGTCGTTAAATCCAGATCAACTTAAGGCTTGGACCGATACCATTCCATTAAAGCGAGCCGCAACGGCAGAAGATATAGCAGGTTCAGCTTTGTTTTTAGCTTCTGAGCTTGCATCTTATATTACGGGAACGGTTATAGACGTTAACGGCGGACTTTATTGCGGTTAATAATGTTGATCTTCCTTAACTTTGTTACATGACGCGCAAAAATAAGCGTCAGTAGCTACCATTAAGGATGTAAAACATATATAATTAGTTTAACTTTTTCTGGTGCCGGACATAGGGTTCGGCTCTTTTAAAACGGTAAAGAGGACAGAGATCTGCGCTTTTGCGCAAGAACTGATCAAGGAAACAAATGAGCAACAGTATTGAAGAACGTGTAA
>CABQMD010000140.1 GCA_902465145.1 uncultured Succinatimonas sp.
TTTGCGTCAGGATGAAGAGTTGAAGTTAGACGTGATCCTGTCAGAGGACAGGGTCGGAGTTGACTGAAGACTTGGCTGTTTAGGAAATCTTTTCTGGTAAAGTATCATACTAAAATGCGACTTTTCTCAGAAAAATTATTTTTAAAGTTCATCGTTGCATTTGTTATCAGATGTTTGTATTTGATTAGTCAAATCCTTGCAGATATTTTCTTGCCAATGACGCTAACATTTGTGCGCTGCCGTCGATACCGAATGTATCGGAATTGATGAGAACGTCAAAATTGTCATATGGATTTTCGCTAAAAGCATGACGTCTGCGGTAGGTACTGCGGGCTTCATCAACACGACGAATATCTGCTTCAGCTTCATTGCGTCCTCCAATCATAAGATCTTCCATACAATGTCTTACCCGAGCTTCGAACGGAGCATATATGTAAACTTTGAGTATGTTTTCACGATCTCTTAAAATGCTCTCCGCGCAACGTCCAACGATGATGCAATTTCCTTTTTCTGCATAGTCTTCAATAACATTGCGCTCAACATCAAACAATTTTTCAGAGGAGTTATATACACCGAAGTTGAACAAATATGTTTTTCGCATGAAAAAACGGTTGTAACCAGGATGTTCGTCAAGATGCGAAATTTCCGGGATGCTCATGTTCATGCGACGGGCTGCTTCTGCCACAATATCTCTGTCCAGAATTTCAATATCGAGTTCGTGTGCAAGTCTTTGAGCAATGGTACGTCCCATGCTGGCAAATTGCCTTGAAATGGTAATAACAGGTGCTTTCATTAAAAAATCCTCAGGCAGTGACTCCGCGTTTTGCCTGCAGGCGTCTTACCCACAGAGACAGACTGAAGTTGATGATGAAGTAGATTACGGCAGCGGTTCCGTACAGAACAAAAACATCCGATACGTTGATCGTTCCGAGTCCATTGTATACGTTGGCAGAACTTAAAATCTTTCTTACTCGTGACATTAACTCTATGGTTGCGACATTGGCAAGGAAAGACGAGTCTTTGATGGTAGTAATGATCTGACTTAATAAAGTCGGAACTACATTACGCAATGCCTGCGGCAAAATAACATAATACATGGTACCGACTATGCCGAATCCCTGGGTGTATGCCGTTTCGAACTGCCCTTTAGGTACAGCATTCAATCCTCCGCGGATAATTTCGGCAATAACTGATGAGGTATAGACAGTCAAAGCCATCGACGCTTTGAATAACATTTTTGTTTCAACAGACGACAGTCCGAACAGAGGGTGTCCGAAAAAGTCTGGAACAGGGCAAAATACCACGCCTACGAAAATCCACAGTAATAAAGGAGTATTGCGGAATACTTCTATATACAGGCTTGCCATCCATTTAAAGATCAGGTACCGCGGCGCATTGCAGTAGTTGCGTACCAATGCCAATATGGCACCTATGATTATGCTTAAAATTACTGATATGGTGGAAATTATTACTGTAAACAGCGTACCTTTGACAATGTATGCCCAAACAGGCCCCAAGGTCAGGACGTTAAAACTTGCAATCCATTCTTCCATAACCTTGCTCCTTTATATCACGTCGCGTTTTTTAAGGCTTTGCTCCCAGATGCTGGCGAGCTTTGACAGCGGATAACAGATCACAAAGAACATTAAACCGCATACTAGGTAGGCCGGTCCGTATGCACCGCCGGTGTTGACTCCAGTAACAAAGTTGTAAGTGGTGGAAATCAGATCTGCACCGCCTATGATGTAAAGCACGGCAGTGTTTTTAGTAAGGTTTACTATCTGGCAGGTCATCGGAGGCAAAATTATTTTTATGCATTGCGGAAGGATCACGTAACGCATTACCCCTGCGTATCCGAACCCCTGAGCCTCAGCTGATTCAAATTGTCCCTTGGGAATTGAACCGATCCCAGCACGGAATACTTCCGACATATAGGCACCGTGATAAACACCGATAGAAATAATACCGGAAGCAACGATCCCTATGCTGTGACCAGAAAAAGATAGAGCGTAATACAAAAAACATATTTGTAATAACAGCGGAGTATTCTGAATAAATTCTACGTAGCATCTGGCTAGGAATTTCAGAGATCTCTTGTTTCCGGTAGACATCAACCCGAACATTAGACCAAGGCATAGGCTGAGCAGAATTGCAAAAACGGCAACTTCCAAGGTGTTGAGAAAACCGAACAAAAAGGTTCCTCTGAAATTCCAGACCAGCATCCATGCTTTTTCTGAAAAAAGAGATTCCATATGAACTCCGAATTTGTCGGGAAAACGGGCCCCGTTCCGGAGCCCTGATCAGATTATTTAAGAACAGAGTTAATCAAGATTGTTCTCATGAATAAGTTTCTTGATGGTACCGTCTTTAAGCCAACCATCTATTAAAGAATTGACATAGGGGGAAAGACCAGAACCTTTTTTGGTGACTGCGCCGTAAGATTGAGGTGCAAAATTATCTTCGATGAAGCTACGTCCAGGAGTCTTATAGATATTCAGGATTGATTTGTCGACACAGAATGCCTGAACTTCACCTGCCGATAAAGCAGTGGAAATGGCAGGATAGTCGTCATATTGTTGGAAACTGACGCCTTCAGTCCAAGTATGAGGATCGAATGATGCAGGATCAAAAGCCTTACCGTCAATAAGTTTATTGTCTATCAATGCCTGAACCAAAGCTCTTGCAGAAGTTGAGCCTGAGGAAACACCGACTTTCTTTCCTACTACGTCTTTAAGAGTTTTAATGTTGCTTTTATCTTCAACTAACACGCTTACATAGTCGGTGTAGTAGGGGGTAGTGAAATCCCAGTGAGTCTTGCGTTCGTCTGAAATAGTAAATGTAGCAAGTACTACGTCCAGATCTCCTGAATCGATAAGTTCGCTGCGGGTAGCAGCCGTAACAGCAGTAAATTCAACGTCTACACCGATATCTTTGGCAATAAGACGTGCGAGATCGTCTTCAAACCCCTTGTATTCGCCTGAGAGAGGATCTTCAACAGAGAATCCTACAACGGCATTTTTGACACCGACTTTCAGTACACCGCGATCCTGAATAGTTTTTATTTCAGGAATGCTACTGTCAGCAGCGGCATAGGCTGCAGAAACAGAGCTGATAGCCAAAACGGCGGCGCTTAAGGCTGCAATTTTTAAAAAGTTCTTCATAGTAGCCCCCTTGTTGAGCATATATATGTGTAAATAGTAAAAATCAGTGTTTGAGGATCTTTCCTAAGAATTGTTTGACACGATCGGATTCAGGATGTTCAAACATTTTTTCAGGAGTACCTTCTTCCACCACTCGGCCGTCTTCCATAAAGATCACTCGATCGGCAACCTGTTTGGCAAAACCCATTTCATGAGTTACCACTACCATGGTTATGTTTGATTCTTTTGCCAGTTTCACCATAACATCAAGTACTTCTTGAATCGTTTCCGGATCCAATGCAGATGTAGGTTCGTCAAACAGCATGATGCGACTTTTTTGGCACAGTGCGCGGGCAATTGCGATACGCTGCTGTTGTCCTCCGGAAAGAGCCTGAGGATAAGAGTTACGCTTATCTTCAAGACCTACGACCTTAAGGTAATGCATGGCCAGTTCTTCGGCTTCTTTTTCTTTTATGTGATGAATTTTTACTGGAGCCAATGTTA
>CABQMD010000141.1 GCA_902465145.1 uncultured Succinatimonas sp.
ACCGTCACGACGGCGTATGGTCTTAAGTTCGCGTCTGTGTCCTGTCAGAATTTTATGAGGATAAGCCTGATGACCTACATCCCATACCAGTTTGTCGTTGGGGGTATCAAAGACGTAGTGCAAAGCTACGGCTAATTCCACTGCCGCAAGACCTGAAGCCAGATGTCCTGCAGTTTTACTTACAGTATCGATAAGGTAATCACGAAGTTCCGTGCACAGATCCGGCAATTCGCTCTCAGGCAAAGCTCTTAAATCCTGAGGACTGTCGATACGATCCAATAGCGGGGTTGAAAGCTCTTTCACTCAATGATCCCTGCTTACTGTAAAGTCTGCAAACGAAGATAAAACTGAGGTATCTCCATCAATTGTCTTCAAAGCATTTTTGGCTTTTTGTGCACATTCTTTGGCAAAGTTCTGAGCATTGTCTATGCCCAAAAGAGCAGGATAAGTACTCTTTTCAAGAGCAATATCGGCTCCTGCTGTTTTACCCATAATTGCAGTATCGCCTATGACATCCAAAACGTCATCCCATACCTGAAAAGCAAGGCCTGCCCATTTTGCATATTCATCAAGATTTGAGCATATTGTTTCACTTACATTCTCGCATGCATACGCACCCATAAGCACTGCGGCACGGATCAATGCTCCGGTCTTTTTTGAATGCAAAACTTTAAGCTCAGATAATCCCAAATGCTGTTTTTCCGCCTCAAGATCCAAAGCCTGACCGCCGCACATACCGGAATATCCGGCGTTTACCGCCAAAATATTGGTAAGTCTGGCCACAGATGAGTCACTAAGTCCTGAGTTTTTATCGGAAAGAAATTGAAAAGCCAAAGCTTGCAGTGCATCTCCTGCAAGTAACGCTCCTGCCTGTCCGAATTTTATATGTACGGTGGGATGACCGCGACGCAATTTGTCGTTATCCATCTCCGGCATGTCATCATGAATCAATGAATATGAATGCACGCACTCAACAGCAGCGGCGACATAATCTAGAACCTCTTCAGTCTGGCCAAGAAGTTTACCCGTTGCATAAACCAAAAGAGGTCTGGCACGCTTGCCCCCTAAGAGCAGAGCATACTTCATGCTCTCTTTGAGCTTAGGCGCCGCATCGTCAAGAGAATCGATATAGCCGTGCATAAAATCGGTTACGCGTGATGCCGCGTAAGGCGCAAACTGTTCTAAATTCATCTTTTAAGTTTTCTTTTAAAGAAGCGGCCATTGCCTAAGAAAAAAACAATGGCCGCCACATTATTCCCAGTCAATCAGATTAAAAAGGAGGCTGGTCCTCATTCTCTGAAGAATTAAAGGAAAAATCGTTTTCAGAAGTTGAAAGTTCTTCTCCTGTGTCGATGATTTTGGCAGCTTCTTCTTTGGCAGAAGTGATCTTCTGAGTCATTTCGTCCAAAGATTTTTTACAGGATGCCGCCAATTTCATACCTTCGGTATAAGAAGCTATGGCATCGTCAATATTCATCTGCCCGCTTTCTAGCTTGGTGACTATGGACTCAAGAGCATTGAGTCCCTTTTCAAGCGACGACATAGCACCTTTTTTGCTTTCTGCCATAACGATTTTCCAATCAACAAAGAAGACGGTTACGAGCGCAAGGTTGCAGCGAACTTGTCTGCAGCAGCCTTGACAATACGCTCTGCGACCTCATCCACGTCCTGATCTTCAAGCGTACGTTCACGATTTTGCAAAATAACGCCCAAAGCGATACTGCGGCAGTCGCACAGTCTTTGATCCTCAAACACGTCAAAGACACGGCACTCGCTTAAAAGTTTTCCTGCTTCTTCACGTATCAAAGCGACAAGATCGGATACGGCTACCTGCTTTGAAATCACGAAAGCAAAATCTCTGCGAACTGACGGGAACTTCGAAAGCGGTTCGTAAAGCGGGATCTTGCGGCAGGACAAAGCACTGCGTGCAATTTCAAACACGCCGGTGGGAACTCTCAAGCCCAAAGCCTTCTGAGCCAAAGGATGCAACATTCCCACAAACCCCACCTTTTTACCGTCAAGGTAAATATCAGCCCCCTGCCCCGGATGCAAAGACTTCTCTTTAGTGCGTTTGAATTCGAAATCGTCATGACGGCAGGTGATGTCCAGAAGTTTTTCCAAAGCTCCTTTGATATCAAAGAAATCGATATTACTGGATGTCTCCGACCAATTTTCACTGTGAACGTCACCAGAGATCACCGCGGCTACCATGCTCTCCTGACGCACGCCGTTTTCAGCTTTTTCATCGACGATGTAGGACAAGCCCTGCTCAAACAAACGTACGCGCTTTTGCTGACGATTCTGATTATATTTTACCGCTTGGCACAATGCAGCCAGCAAAGTGGTACGCATGGCAGAAAGCTCAGGAGAAATAGGAGCTGTCAGCATTAAAGGTTTTATATCCGAAAAGACCTTAAGATATTCAGGATTGGTAAATGAATAAGTAATGGCCTCATTGAATCCGGCATCTGCCAAAGTATGCTTGATAAGAGTATCGCTGACCTGCTCTTCAGGCATGGAAGCCATGTTTAAAGAGCCTTCCTGTACGGTATTGGGAATATTGTCGTAACCGTAAATTCTTGCGACTTCCTCAATAAGATCCTCTTCTATCTCAATATCGAAACGGAAAGAAGGGGATACAGCCGTAAAGCCGCCGTCAACCTTTTCAGGAGAGAGTTCGAGATTTTGCAAAATCTCAAACACCTTGTCAGGATCTATATGCTCACCCAAAACTTTTTCAAGCTTTTGCATGCGCAGGGTGATGGGCTTGTGTACCGGCAAATGCTCAGAAGATACCGCCTCATTCACAGGACCTGCTTTACCGCCTGCAATTTCAAGCAACAGTGCCGTAGCTCTTTCAATGGCACGACGCTGATGGTCATGATCGACGCCGCGCTCGTAACGATGAGACGCATCGGTATCAAGACCGTACTGTCTGGCACGTCCTTTGATAGCATCGGGAGTAAAGAAAGCAGACTCCAGCAACACATCGCTGGTATCGGCATCGATACCGGAGTTCTCACCGCCGAAAATACCTGCCAAAGCCACGGGGCCTTGCCCGTCGGCAATCACCAAAGTATTTGACTTTAGGTTTAACTCCTCGCCTGACAATACTTTAATCTTTTCATTGTCCAAAGCATTGCGAACAATTATTCTGCCGTGCAGTTTGTTCAAATCAAAAGAATGCAGAGGCTGGCAATACTCAAGCATGACATAATTGGTCACGTCCACAACGGGGGAAACCGAGCGTATACCGCAACGACGCAGTCTCTCGGTCATCCACAAAGGACTCTTGGCATTTTGATTCACTCCGCGGATCACTCGGCACAAATAACGCGGGCAAGCCTCGGGATTTTGCAATTGAACATCAAATTTATCTTCAATAACCGGAGCTACCGCAGGGACTTCTGGTGCAGCCAGTTTGGCGCCTGAAAGCACGGCCACTTCTCGTGCTATTCCCATGATCCCGAGACAATCGGCGCGGTTGGTGGTGAGATCGATATCGACAACCACATCATCAAGTTTCATGTAGTCATGTACGTCAACACCTATAGGGGCATCCTCAGGCAATTCTATGATCCCGTCAGATTCCTCGGCCATTCCCAGTTCCTTATAG
>CABQMD010000142.1 GCA_902465145.1 uncultured Succinatimonas sp.
AATATCCAAAGGGCGTTCACACAAAGGTTTCCAACGCAGGGGAAATACATTGAGACGATAGTAAAGATCCTCTCTGAACACGTGTTCAGCCACAGCCTGACGCAAATCACGGTTTGACGTTGCAATTACGCGGACATTTAAAGAAATCGCTTTCCTGGAGCCTAAGCGTTCTACTTCACGCTCTTGCAGTACCCTAAGCAGTTTTGCCTGCAAAGCCAAATCCATTTCCGTGATCTCATCGAGCAAAATGGTTCCGCCCTGAGCCTGTTCAAATTTCCCGGGACAAGCCTGAACGGCTCCGGTAAAAGCCCCCTTTTCATAGCCGAACAAGGTTGATTCGAGCATGGTATCAGGTATGGCTGCACAGTTGATGGCAACAAACGGACCGCCAGCACGCGGAGATTTGTCATGCACATAACGAGAAAGGATCTCCTTTCCTGATCCCGACGGTCCCGTGATCATCACCGTTGCATCGGTGGCCGCCACCTTAGCTGCCAATTTTAAAAGTTCTCCTGTGGAAGGATCTTTCCACACCGGTTCACCTGCCACCGTTTTTGACACCGGTACATAGCGAGACACCTGATTAAGCAAAACTTCAGGCGCAAAAGGTTTGGCCAAATAATCGACGGCTCCGTCGCGCATTGCCGCCACGGCACCGTTGATATTGGCATATGCAGTCATCAGCAGTACCGGCAAATTGGGATATTTATCGTGAATACTGTTTAAAAGTTTATGACCGTCCATTCCTCCCATCTGCACATCGGTCAACACCATATCGGCTTTGCGTTTTGAGAGGATTTGCAACGCCTCTTCCCCTGATCCTGCTTCGATGCAGGAATATCCCGCAATCATCAGCGTATCGCACACGGCCTCACGCAAGCTACTGTCATCATCAACGATCAGGATCTGGCTTTGACTCATTCATAACCTCTCAATATCACAGATCAGGCAGCCTGTATAGGTACCTGTCCCACCGGTTTAACGGATCTCGGAATACGCAACGAGAAAATTACCGGATATTCGTTACTCTCATGCAACTCCAGACGTCCGTGATGCACGCGTGCCACCGCACAAACCACCGCCAGTCCCAAACCGGTACCGTTACTTTTGGTGGTATAAAAAGGTTCAAAGATCTTTTGCTTAAGATCATTTGCTATAGCAGGACCGTTGTTAGCCACTTCAATTACGACGTCTTCCGCCTCACGGCGCAACGTTATCTTAACCTTTTTAGCCCCGGCTTCAACGGCATTTGCCACAAGATTTGTCAAAGCCCCGGAAAGCGCCGCAGTATTTCCTAATATAGTCATGGGACGATCTCCCAATTCAGTATCCAGTTGAGCTCCTGCTTTGACTATCAGACTCTGAACGCTCTGTACGCAATCTTCCACAAGATCCACGGCTTCAAGTTCACTGACGCTCTGTGCATCGGAACGAGCATACATGAGAATATCAGAGACCTGAGCTTCCAAAGCCTCCAGACGTGACATGAGTTTCTTTTGAAAAAGCATGCGGGACTGAGGATTCAATCTCGGGTTGGCAAGATTTGCTCCGTAAAGTATGGCTGCCGACAACGGCGTTCTGATCTGATGAGCCAAAGACGCGGCCATACGTCCCAATGAAGAAAGTCTTTCCATATGTGAGAGTTTGTCGGAAAGTTCCCGCGTGGCGGTCAAATCATTCATTTGCACGAGCTGACCGTGCGACAAAGGTTTGGTCAACACCTGCAATCTCTTCCCGTCACGAGTTGAGATCTCCTGTCCGTCATCTTTACGCGGACGAAACACGGCATTGATCACCTCATACCATTTGCGACCTTCCAAAGAAGGTTCACCGAGCATCTCGGATGCACTGAGATTTGCTTTGCTGATCGTGCCGCGTTCATCAAGAATGATAATGGCCGAAGGAACCTTATCAAAAACCTCACTCAAAAGCTCATCAACTGCCATAACTGCCTCCTGAAAATCATCATCGTTTTCAGAAGACAATTCAAAGATCATGCCATAAGCAAAAAGAGCATTTGTTTGTTTTTTAATTATTTTTTAAGTCACTTTTCTGACAGTCTGGATTTAAGGTCGTTCAAAAAAGCAACCGCAGCAGGCGGCATTACGGAATTTGGTCTGAAAACTGCGGCCAGATTTTTCAAGGGAGCATTGCATGCAGGTATAAAAATCATCTTTGGCGGGACGGCATCGCATTTAAAACCAGCAACGGCCCAATTGTCATCGCATTCTGATGCAAAAGTCAAAGCCTGCATCAGATACTCATAAGATCCGCCTTCTAAAATTTTTCCCAAGGCTTCGCTTAACCATTCGAGGATCATCTCTTTATCGTGATCATCCTCAGGCAGCAACAAACTGATAT
The DNA here is from genome assembly GCA_902465145.1 of uncultured Succinatimonas sp. Lineage (GTDB taxonomy): Bacteria > Pseudomonadota > Gammaproteobacteria > Enterobacterales > Succinivibrionaceae > Succinivibrio. The sequence continues at coordinate 2,362 of CABQMD010000142.1, forward strand.
TGTTGAGATCCGACGGCATCAAATCCTTTTTTTTGGCAAGTTTCGAGGTCTTATTAACAAAAAATCCGAGCGGTGCCGTAGTCGTGTGAAGTTGCAGACTTTCCATGCCGCACAATTCAAGATCATCGGTTACTACGCATAAATCGATGGTTCCGCGTTCTAACTGATCATATAAAGAACACCATGAGCCGCTTTTTAAAATGAAATTTACCTCAGGATGCTCATGTTTTAAGTTCGAAGCCACTTGTCCTAATATGCCAAGTTCATTAAGACAGGCATAGGTATAACCTATATAAACATTTCCCGAAAGACTTTCACAACAGGAGAGTTCACAACAGGTTTTATCTGCAAGCACCAGCAGTTCTTCGGCACGGTGACGCAGGATCGCCCCTTTCTCCGTCAAAGTAATGCGTCTGCCACGGCATCCTCGGTTAAAAAGTTTGGCGTTAAATTCTTCCTCAAGCTCATGTAGCTGACGCGAAAGCGTAGGTTGAGTCACCCCAAGTTTCAATGCCGCCGCCGAGATGCTCTCTTCCTGAGCCACTTTAAGAAAGTATTTCAATACCCGCAGATCCATGATGTGCTCCCTCAGAACTTTAAAGCTAATTTTAACGGCAGTGCATGAGAAAAAGAAAGCTCCCGTAAGGGAGCTTCATGCAGAAACAGTTTCAATTCCCCCGTATTTAAAGGGGGAATGATCAGTTTTGACAATATTAACCTACGAATACGCGGGCATTGCGGAATACTCGCATCCAAGGGCTGTCCTCACCCCATTCGTCAGGATGCCAGGAATTGGCAACCGTACGCATCACGCGTTCAGGATGAGGCATTAACACGGTAAAACGTCCGTCGGGAGTGGTTACCGAGGTAATACCTTCAGGAGATCCGTTAGGATTTAAAGGATAAGTTGTGGCAACCTTACCGTTATGATCGATATAACGCACGGCGGCAAGTCCCTGATCATTTAAAGCCTTAAGCTGTTTGTCGTTTGCAAATTCGGCTCTGCCTTCACCGTGTGAAACCACGATGGGCATTCTCGACCCCTGCATTCCGGCAAACAATACCGAAGGACTGCGCTGAATCTCAACTTCCACGAAACGGGCTTCGAAACGCTCGGAAAGATTGGTCACAAAACGCGGCCAGTTCTCAGCTCCGGGGATCAAATCCTTAAGCGACGAAAGCATCTGACAGCCGTTGCACACGCCTAAGGCGAAGGTATCTTTGCGGTTGAAGAATTTTGAGAATTCTTCAG
>CABQMD010000143.1 GCA_902465145.1 uncultured Succinatimonas sp.
CGCGGAGAACGCTTCGATGCACATGATTTTATCAAAGATGCCGTGGCAAACGGTGCCGTTGCCGTTGCCGTATCGCGTGATGTAGGTAGGGTTTCTGTCCCAGTCCTGCTTTGTCAGGATACTTTGCGTTTGTTGGGATTTTGCGGTTTATGCGTGCGAAAAAAAAGTCGGGCGAAAGTTGTTTCTCTTACCGGATCCTGCGGAAAAACTACGGTTAAGGAACTTACTGCGGGAATTTTAAGCCTGTGCGGCAATACCATTTCCACGCGCGGCAATTTTAATAACGATGTGGGAGTACCGCTTACCCTGCTTGAAATAAATAAAGATACTGAATATGCAGTTATCGAGCAGGGAGCTAGTCATTTGAAAGATATAGCCAGAACCTGCAAGTTTGTGCAATCTGATGTTGCGCTTATAAATAATGCCGGATCAGCTCATATTGAAGGATTCGGCTCAAAAAAAGGCGTTTACCTTGGAAAAAGTGAGATCCTGCAGGATGTATTTAAACGCGGCGGTGTAGGAATAGTTCCGTCTGACAGTGAATGGATTGAATGTTGGAAGAGCGATTTTGGCGAGGAGTATGCGCAAGGTCGTCTTTTGACATTCGGCACTCATGAGGATGATTTCGTACGCCTGATGAGCGTTAAAACAAGCGAAGAAGGTATTTCTTTCATCCTAAACGCAGACGGAGAACTTTTTGAAACCTCATTGCCTATTTTAGGCGCTCATAATGCCATGAATGCAGCAGCAGCCTGCGTTTTGGCATTGTGTTCCGGTGCAAAACATGCCTGCTTGAAGCGAGGACTTGAAAAATATCAACCTATGCAGGGCAGATTGTGTGTGAAACATTTTGGCAGTTTCACCCTCATAGATGATGCCTACAATGCAAGTTTTAACGCAGTATTGGCGGCAGCTGATGTTTTGTCAGGTTGTCACGGACACAAGGTAATGATCTTAGGTGATATGGGTGAATTGGGAACTGAGGCTGCCAGTTTGCATATAAAAGCAGGAGAATACGCAAAAGGCCGTACTGACGAATTGTGGTGCCTAGGAGAACTTACCAAACAAACATGTGCCGCTTTTGGTCAGGGAGCAAAGCATTTTGACTCGCACGAAGATCTCATTAAAGAAGCTTGTGAGTTGGCTCAGTCGGATCTTCATGCTTGTTTTTTGGTAAAGGGATCGCATGCCATGCATATGGATCTTGTCAATCAAGCCTTGATTAAATTGGGAGAAAAGCAGTGATTGTCATGCTGTCAGATTGGTTGACATCTTATGTCGACGTCTTCAGAGTTTTCGAATATTTAACTTTCAGGGCAGTGATGGCGCTTTTTACGGCTTTAGCATTGTCATTATTGTTGGGACCTAGGGTTATACGCTATTTGCAGATACTTCATTTCGGACAACCGGTACGTGATGACGGTCCTCAGACTCATCTGAAAAAACAGGGAACTCCTACCATGGGTGGAGTCTTGATCATCGGAACCATAGTGATCACAGGATTATTGTGGTGCCGACTGGATAATGTCTACGTGTGGTATGTCCTGTTTACTTTGGTTTGTTATGCAGCCATCGGTTTTACAGATGATTATCTTAAGGTAGTAAGACATGATCCCCACGGCTTGCGTGCCAAATACAAATACTTTTGGCAATCGGTGGTGGCTTTGGGAATAGCCTGTGCTATCTACGGTTCAGCACAACGACCTGCCGAAACTACTTTGGTAGTGCCTTTTTTTAAAGATTTCATGCCCAATATAGGTTTTCTCATCATTCCTTTGTGTTATTTCGTTCTAACCGGATCGTCCAATGCGGTAAACCTGACAGACGGTCTGGACGGACTGGCCATCATTACCACGATCACCGTGGCTGCAGGATTGGCAATAGTTGCCTGGGCAACGTCAAACGTAAATATCGCTGAATATCTGTATATACCGTATTTGCCGAAAGCTTCGGAACTGACTATGGTTTGTACGGCCATTATCGGGGCCGGCCTTGGCTTTCTTTGGTATAACACCTATCCTGCAGAAATTTTTATGGGAGATGTCGGAAGTTTGGCATTGGGAGCAGGTCTTGGCGTGATTTCTGTTTTGGTACGTGAAGAGTTTTTGCTGTTTATTATGGGCGGCATATTCGTATCTGAAACTTTGAGTGTGATATTGCAAGTCGGATCGTATAAATTGCGCGGGCGCCGGATCTTCCGCATGGCACCTTTACATCATCATTTTGAAAAAGGCGGGTGGCCTGAACCGCGTGTGATGGCCAGATTCTGGATCATCACTTTAGTTTTGGTACTTATAGGTCTCGTCACCTTGAAACTGCGTTAAGACAGTAAGGTCAACACATATGAATTTAGCTTTGAACGGAAAAAAAATTGCGGTGGTAGGACTCGGGGTATCTAATCTCTCCTGCTTGCGTTATCTCATTTGTCACGATCTGCGCAAGATAACTTTGTTTGATACCAGACAGCAACCTCCGCGTTTAAGTGAATTACCGGCAGGAATAGAGGTGAGACTTGGAGAATTGTCTTCGGCAGTCTTGTCAGAATACGATTTATTAGTATTAGGCCCCGGGATCAGCGTGTATTGTGATGAGATTCAGGCTGCGGCAAAAGCCGGAGTGGAGATTGTTGGTGATATAGAACTTTTTGCGCGCGAGGTTGAATCTCCGGTTATAGGGATCACCGGATCTAACGGAAAATCCACGGTTACGGCCTTGACTACTTTGATGGCTCAGGAAGCCGGATTAAAGGCCGTGGCAGCAGCCAATTTCGGTGTTCCGGTATTCGATGTGCTTGATCAACATGCTGATCTTTATGTTTTGGAGTTGTCTTCTTTCGAACTTGAAACCACAGCATCCTTAAAGTTGGTCTCGGCAAGCATTTTAAATGTATCAGAAGATCATCTTGATCGTTATCATGGTTCGATAGAAGAATATGCTCAGGCCAAACAGCGTATTTTCGCGCACGCCGGCACTGCGGTGATTAATCGGGCAGATCCTCGTACCGTACCTTTGAAAAAAATTGAAAGTGTGAGTTTCGGAATCGATGCATTAAGCTACGGACGTGTCGTTGAAAACGGTGGTGAAGTTTTTTTAAGCGTGAAGGGAGAGCGCATTCTGAACGTACGCGATATGAAAATTTGCGGAGTTCATAACGAATTAAATGCTCTTGCATCCATGGCATTATGTGATCTTGCAGATGTAGGAATAGTCAGAGAAGCACAAATACGCGCGTTGAAGAATTTCAGAGGATTGCCTCATCGTTGTCAGCTTGCTACCGAAGTAAACGGAGTAAGTTTTTATAACGATTCCAAAGCTACCAATGTGGCATCTGCACAAGCAGCTATAGAAGGGTTGTGCGGCAGGCATAAAAACGGGATCCTTCTTTTGGCTGGAGGTCTTGGTAAGGGACAGGATTTCAGTCCGCTTAAACGCTATTTAGGTCATGAAGTTGAGCACATATACTGTTTTGGTAAAGATGCCGATAAACTTTTAAAACTTGATCCTGAGCGTTGTACTTATGCAAAAGACATGGCAACAGCTTTGTCATCGGCACGCGATGCTGCAAAACCTGGCCAGGCCGTATTGCTATCTCCTGCATGTGCCTCTTTTGAT
>CABQMD010000144.1 GCA_902465145.1 uncultured Succinatimonas sp.
TCGTCACCGTCGATAAATGTAGCGTTAAAGTGCTTGGCCAAAGCTTTTCCGACCGTGGTTTTTCCAGAACCGCATGTTCCCATAACCACACACTTGATAATGCTCATGTCTTCTCCAAAATCAGACAAACTTTCTAATATTTGTGTACAGCATATCACATATAAAAGCGTTTATGTTATCCGTAACATCGTTATTTTTATCATCTTCTTTATTTTGCATCAGATCTCACATTTTCAAAAAAAACCCGAAACAAACGCTTCGGGCTTATTCATCAGTAACGGAAGCTTATTCGACTCGGATGCGTTCAACCTGATCCACTAGACGCTGCATAACCTCTTCTGCGCTTTCAACCTGAGTTCTAGCTTCGGTAACCTTAGACGCAAGATCTTTTGCAGACGAAGTAATATTCTGCATATTTGAAGAGATCTCCGAAGTAGCAGTATTCTGCTGTTCTACGGCAGTTGAGATCTGATTTATCTGAGTATCGACAGAAGTTACCTTGCTGATGATGTCATGAAGAAGATTTTCAACAGCAGCAGAAGATGCAGCCAATTCATCCATTTCAGAAACACTCTTAGAGATGGAATCGTTTGCGGCACTGGCATCATGCTGCACTTCAGTCACCATGGTAATAATGTCAGAAGTTGAGGACGAAGTTCTCGACGCAAGCGAACGTACTTCATCTGCAACCACCGCAAAACCTTTACCAGCTTCACCAGCACGTGCAGCCTCGATAGCTGCATTTAAAGCCAGCAGATTGGTTTGATTGGCAATATCTTCTATAGTCTGAACGATGGAGCTGATCTTTTGAGACTGTTCAACCAAGGCGCCGACACGTTCGGCATTACCGCGAGTCTTTTCAACCTGCTCTTTGATGAGAGTAATGGTTTGATGGATCTTGTCGACACCGTCTGAAGTAGTAGTCGATGAATCTTCAGCAGAAGCCGAAGCCACCTGAGCATTTTTGGCAATATCTGATGTTGTTGACACCATTTCATCAGATGCTGCCGCCACGGTAATTGAACGACTTTCAGTCTCCTGAGCTGACTTGTCTATTTCCCCTGTAACTGTATCGATGGTGGCAAAAGTCTCTTCAACGGCACTGGTAGTTTCTTTGATCATCTTTGCCAGATCATGCCATTCCTTACGCATGTCCTCAAGCGCATGCATAAGCTGTCCTAGCTCGTCAGTTCGTTTGGTAACTATCTGGCCTGTAAGATCTCCTGAAGCGATGCGTTCGGCTACCGATACTGCATGAGAGAGCACGCGTTTCATCGCTGATGAAAACATTGTAGCTATTAAAATTGAGAAAATGATACCGGCCGCAGTAGCGCCTAAAATCAAATACAAAGGAGTGGGACTGTTGAGGCTGTCCAATCTGCCGTTGATGGCATCTAAGTAACCTATATTGCGTTTTTGCAATAAACTTTCGACTTCTTCAAGCTTAGGTTGCATTTCCATTACATAAGTAGCACGTGCTATCTGCTGCTGGTTCTTAAGCAATGACGCCAAAACGGTATTGGTATAAGTGTCCTCAATAGCTTTAAGCTTGGTGATAAGATCATCGCCGCCCTCCGTGCCGGTAAAATATTTATCAGCATTTTCCAAAATGCCTTTTAGATCATTTGCAACCTTTTCCTGATTGCCAATGGTAAAAGCAGTCTTGTTATTACAGAAGCTAAAGGCCAAACCGCCTATTTCGTTTAATTTTTCTGCGATATCAGTAGACGGCAGATAGCCATCATTCATTAAATTATGTGTGTAATCAACCGTATTGCGTATATTGTTCATGATAAATACCGTGATCACGCAGATGATCGCGGTAAAAATCATGGTGACTACAAACGACAGCATCAATTTGATGCGTATTCCCATATTTTTAAACAAGTTCATCACACTTTCATAATACGCAGAAAAACTGCGAACTACGCTCCATCTTACTGTTTTCTTAAGCGGTCAAAGTACAACACAAATTAACTTGACAGCTGAACTCGTAGTAGTTTACACCAGTTTCAATTTTTTTTTTACGTTTAAAAACGGAACCGAACGAAGATCGTGACCCCGATATCACAAAAGAGTCAGACCATGCTGTTCTGATTATCGGATTTAATCTCCGTTTCTTGAAAAAAAATACAGATTTTGCGATCTGCATAGCTTTTTTTACCGAATAATCAATTTTTGACGGGGCAAGTAGTGACAGAGTTCATGTTATCGGTAACTTTTAATCTGGACAAAGTTTTCTCTTTGCTAAAATCGCCTGTAACCTTAATCAGCACAAAGATTTATCTTCATAATTTATATGATAGTAAGACCCAAATTACAGGATATAGCAAGACAAGTAGGCGTTACCCGCATGACCATATCCCGCTATTTCAATGATCCTGACAGTGTGGCCCCCAAAACCCGTGAAAAAATACAAAAAGCCATAGAGGATACTGGGTTTATCCCGACAAGAGTCCCCACGATCATGTCAAGTTCTTCATCACATACTTTAGGACTTGTCATTCCTTCTTTTTCAAACGGTGTATTTTCAGAAGTAATAGATGCAGTTGACGAAAGCTGCCGCAAAGCAGGATACGGGCTCTTGCTCATGCACTCATCATATGATCCCAAAATAGAAGAAGATCAGGTGGCATCATTACTCTCCTATCAGGTTGATTCCATCATTCTTTGTGACACCGTACACACGGAACTAACCAGAAAACGTCTGGAACAATCAGGGATCCCCGTAGCTGAACTTTTGTCTCTTGCAGACAAACCGTTGGGTATCAATATGGGTATTGATTACGAACAAATCTTTTACAAAGTAACCAAGATACTCATTGAATGCGGTAGAAAACATCCTGCATATTTCGGAGTACGTATGGATCCGCGAACTCTGATAAAACGCAGCGGATATTTACAAGCAGTAAAAGAAGCAAAACTTCAAAATTTGAGTTTTTCTTCTTCAAACCGTTCAAATTTTGCTCTGGGCCGCGACATGATGCTCAATGCCCTAAAAGAACATCCGGATCTTGATGCCGTCCTGTGCACCAATGACGATGTGGGAGTAGGCGCGCTGATAGCTTGCCAAGCCTTAAATATCAAGGTTCCTGATCAAGTCGCCGTCATAGGGTGCAACGGTCTTAAATTCTGTGATGCAGCCATGCCCAAGCTTTGCAGTATCAAAACCCCTCGCTATGAACTGGCTCAAGAAGCAGTTGCCGAGATCTTAAGACAACTTGAAAGCGGCAAACGTTCAGAAAAGCTCATGAAAGCCTCTTGCTCTTTATTAAGAGGCGGCAGTGCAACGCAAGATGAACAGCAAAAACTGGCCTCTTTGTTTTCAGTTTAAATCAAGCTTTAAGCTAAATTCACAATCATCATCGAGTAGGGAGAAGCTGAGAGCTCGCCCATCTCACACCACCGTACGTGCGGATCTGCATACAGCGGTTGTTAATAACTAATAGACGGCGGGTATGACACTGCCGTCTTCCTGACATTTCTCAAGCCAACACCTGCCTTCTTCCATCCTTGCAAGTTTTCCCTACTAAGTATTCTTTCCAGCGTTATGGGCTCCATGTCAACGCTAATCATATGTATGTATCCTGCTTCGTCTTGGGCTTCACC
>CABQMD010000145.1 GCA_902465145.1 uncultured Succinatimonas sp.
CTCAGGATCTTATGGATCTTTATGGCTCAGGGGTTGATCTTAGGCGGATGCGGAGTGATTGCAGGTACGATCCTCGGGATAATTTTATCTTTAAATTCAAATATCATCTTAAATCTTTTGGGGGTTCCTTCAGGTAACAGTCTAAATATAGACATAGATCTGGTTCGTATTGCTTTTACGGATGTCGGTGCTCTGCTGTTGTCACTTGCATGTACTTTATACCCTGCCGTGAAGGCATCATCGGCCGACGCCGTTACCAACCTGACCAAATCCTGATGGCACCTGAACAGAGAATAATATGAGCAAAGTCATTCTAAAAGCCCGGCACATAGTTAAAAACTATCGCGAAGGCAAAATCCAAACTCCGGTATTACAAGATGCCAACCTCGAAATCAGCGCCGGAGTGATGAACGCAATCATAGGGCGTTCCGGTTCGGGTAAAAGTACCCTTTTACATATATTGGGCACTCTTGATACCCCTGACAGCGGACAACTTTTTTTTGAAGAGCAGGATCTCTTGAAATTAAATGACAAAGCCAAATCTGCATTCAGAGCGAAAAACCTCGGGTTTGTCTATCAATTTCATCATCTTTTACAAGACTTTACCGCCGTTGAAAACGTAATGATGCCGCTTTTAATCGCAGGTTACAGTAAAAAAGATGCCCAACAAAGAGCTCTTGAATACCTGTCAAAAGTAGGTCTTTCCCATCAGCTGAATGCTCTTCCTGCTGAAATGTCCGGAGGAGAACGTCAACGTGCTGCCATAGCCAGAGCCCTCTGTGCTCATCCTAAACTGATTTTGGCCGACGAACCTACCGGTAATTTGGATGCCCAAAACGCTTCATCCGTATTCGAGCTTTTTAAAGAACTGTCTCGCAAGGACGGCGCTGCCGTGATCATGGTAACCCACGATCAGAGTCTTGCAGAACAATGCGACGAAATCTTCACGATCAAAGAAGGACGTGTAATTCATGCCTGATCTGCTGACCTTACGCATGGCTTGGCGTTTTACCCGATCACGCCGCGGCGGAACCTTATCTCATTTCATGTCGATGGCATCTGCAGCCGGGATCGCCATAGGAGTAGCAGCCTTAATCATAGGGCTTTCTGCCATGAACGGTTTTGAACGAGAATTGGAGGATCGCGTACTCTCCATAATTCCGTCCGGAACGTTGTACTCCTATAACCAAAGCTTTAAAGATCCAAAAAGCGATCTTGAAATTTTACACAGCGTCCCAGGTATTGACGACGTATCTTCAGGAGTAATGCTGGATACGGTACTAAAAGCCGGCACTTCCTTTACCCCGATAAGACTGATCGGTGTCAGCCCCAAAAGCAAGCTTGCACACTCACTCTCCAAGTTCATCGACGTACCGGAAACATTTTTTGAAGCTTCTGAACCAAAACTCATAGCAGGTTCGGCCGTAGCTAAAAAATTAAAGCTAAAACCCGGGTCAAAAGTGAACCTGCTGTTAAACGATGATTTTTCATCTGCAGGAGCAAGTCTTGAAATTGCAGGTTTTTTCCATGCCGGCGGTCAGCTTGACAGTATTTTGTGTTTTATGGGGATCGATGAAGCTACAAAATCCGCAGGTCTTATGTCTCCTAATGTTTTCATGTTCAAAACCGGCAATCTGCTGCAAGCACCGGTAATCACACGTGAGGCTGCAAAAATGCTGCCTGAAAGAGTACGCGCCGAAAGTTGGGTGGATACTCAGGGGAAACTTTATACAGATATTCAAATGATCCGCGGGATCATGTACTTAGCCATGATCTTGGTAATGGCAGTAGCCTGTTTTAATATAGTGTCAAACCTCATTGTGGCAGTTGCTGAGAAAAAACATGAGATCGCTGTGTTAAAAACGTTAGGAGCATCAAGATCAAGGATCGTGAGTATTTTTGTGTGCTCAGGTGTAATGTTCGGCTTACGCGGAAGTATCATCGGAACCGTATTCGGCAGTGTCATCGCACTTTTGCTTACACCTTTGATGCAAAGCGTAGAAAACATCTTCGGGTTTAAATTTTTAAACCCGGACGTTTATTTTGTCGATTTCATTCCGTCAAGTCTTAATCCTTATGACATTATCTTAGTCTTAATAACAGCCTTGACCATGAGTGCTTTGGCCTCGTTTTACCCTGCTTGGAAAGCATCCAAAGTAGATCCGGCCCGCGAACTGAATATTTGAGGATAATTTTATGAAAAAAGCTCTGCTCATCTATGCAAACGGCAGTGAAGACATCGAGATCACCGCCACAGCTGATGTACTTGCACGCGGCGGTATTGCGGTAGTACACGCCGCCTTAGGAGATAACTGTGAAGTAAAACTTGCACACGGTACTCGTGTACACTGCGATCTGTGTCTTAAAGATGCAGATGATCGCTACGACGTAATCGTGATCCCCGGCGGCTTACAGGGAGCTTTGGATTGTTCTAAAGACGAAACTCTGCTAAAGCTTTTGCACGCTCAGAAAGAAAGCGGACGTCTTATTGCCGCCATCTGTGCAGCTCCCGGGTTCGTATTGGCCCGTAACGGAATATTAGAGAACGAACGCGCTACCGGATATCCAGGATGCGATGACGAGATCAAAAATTGCACAGGTAAAGGTGTGGAAATCTCTGAAAACGGTCAATTCATAACCGGTAAGGGGCCTGCTTTTTCAATGCAATTTGCTCTTGCCGTATTAAAACAACTTGAAGGACCGGTGATCACGGAAAAAGTGGCCGAAGGCATGCTTTTTTGATCCTGTACGCCACAGACAATCGGTAGTGTTTATTTAGCAACCATACAGGCTTTCCTTATTTAGGTGAAAGCCTTTTTTACTTTTCTAAAGATTCGCTTTCTGATTGTAAACAGCCTTTTAATTCAGGATATTTATCGAGCACAGCCGCCACCTCTTCTTTGGACACATTGATTGACTTTAGGAGTTCAATTGCACCATCAGCAGAAACATGTGCTTTAAAAACAGTAACAATCACATCCTCATTATTTTTTTTCTGCTGGGTGATCCTTTACAGTACAACTGGGTAGACCGTCCAATATGGCTTTTGCTCTCATTGCTTTTCCCTGTGCCAGTCCCTCTTTATATCCCTCTTCATAGGCAGACTGTATACCTGACCTATAATCCAAATCAGCCATCTCACGGTTGATATCTTTAAGCCGTTCTTCGAAGTCTGACAAGAACGGATCATTTGAATCTAATGCGTCTTTCATAATCGGATCTTTCCTAACAATCGCTTATTTTCAGCAAAGTTGGCAAAGGCTAATTTCTGCTACGCAAAACTCCCCTGCAATTCAGGATGTCTCTTTAAAATTGTAGTCAGTTCTTGTTTTGACAAGCCGATTGTTTCGGCCACCATTTTTACAGATAAGCCTTTTTTAACAAAAGCTAAGAAATTATTTTCTTTTTCCTGTGCTATGCCTTTTTTTACACCTTGCTTTATACCTTCTTCTGTGGCCTTCATCATGGCACTGTTGTAGTCTAAAATCTCCATCTCTCGATTGATGTAGTTATGTTTCTCTTTTTCGTCTGAAAAGAACAAATCATATGAATCTATTACGTCTTTCATAATGGGATCTT
>CABQMD010000146.1 GCA_902465145.1 uncultured Succinatimonas sp.
AAATCAAGAACTTTAAGCGGGCTTTGGTTGATCACGTGTGAAAAATCCAATTCAGCCTCACGCATTACCTTAAACGCGCCTTCAAAATTTCCCATGTAATACACTATATGAGCATCAGTCCCCAAGGAAATAGTATTTCCTATCTTTTTAACAAGTTTTGCAATTTTTACACAATTGTCAAAACTGCCGTAACGGGTATTGATTGAAGAAGAGGAATTGATCTCAATTGCCACGTTATATGCTTTGGCACATTCAAGCACCGCCTCATAATCCACAGGATATTGAGGATTGCCGGGATGGGTGATCACGTCGACTAAGCCTGACTTTATTGCTTGTAAAACTATTCTCGTATGCTCATCGGCATTTGTAGGCTTAAGATTCGGATGAAAGCCTGCCAGAACTATGTCTAATTTTTTTAAATAACGGGATTCTATTCCCAAAGAACCGTCTTCAAATAAATTTGCCTCGATACCGCGCAATACGGCTACTCCTTCGGGAAGACGAGGCACCACTTTAAGATTGCCAAAATGCTGAGGAACCACCTTATCAAAGATCCCGGGACCGTGATCGGTAGTTGCAAACATCGTTATACCGTGAGATTTGGCATAGGCAATATACTCACAAAGAGTGCTGTAAGCATGTTGAGTGACTAAAGTATGTGTATGCAGATCAACGCAACATTTACATTCTTGCATAAAGATCTCCCTACTCTATGACCGTCTGCCAAATTGCGTTTTTATGCGCTTCAAAACACAAATCAAGCTGTTCTTTGGTATTGGTGTCAAGTCTCAATTCATCAACTGGCAAAGCGTCGCGGGCAAAATAACGGTACTCAGAAGTCTCGTCAGTTACTTTGAAGTTTTGAGACAAAGCCTTGCATTCTATGAATATTTTTACCACTCCGAAAGGAAAACGTGGAGTATTGTGGCGATTTCTGTCCAAGACCGCTACAAGTTTTACCGGAGCAGCATTCATACATGCTTCTTCGCGCAACTCTTTTAAAACATTGGATACGGCACTCTCACCCTCGTCGCACCAACCGCCCGGCACATTCCAAAGTCCTGACATTTTCTCTTTCACCATCAGGATCTCTCCTTCGGCATTGAAAACTGCCGCACGGGTATCGACTTTAGGACAGGCATAGCCCTTATCCAAAGCCAAGGCGCTACGTAAGCGCTCTTTTGATACCTCGGTTTTGAGTGCCACCATCTCACAGGCTATTTCGCGCAATCTGGTAAAACGTTCTTTATCAAAGATGTTTTTAGTGTAAGCAAGACCGATTTGTCCTATGGCCTGAATTTCCCCAGCCCAGCGCAGCCACTGCTCCTGCTCGTTCTTTTCAGAAAATACTGTATTTAAGATCTCATAAGGCGTGGTGAGAAAATACTCAGGATTCAAATGCTCGCATCCGCAATATCCCCACATAGCAAGAGCAAAATCCGCTCCGGCGGCATGCGCACACTCCAAATCCTGCACGGTATCTCCTATATACAAAGTACTCTTAGGATCGGCATGCATGAGGCGAATGCAACGCTCTGCCATGTCAGGAGCAGGCTTTCCGTGTTCTACGTCATCGGCGCACACGGCAACTTCAAAAAACTCTTTTAATTCCTGCGGAAAGGGATCACCGTCGTCACCTAAAAATTTCACGGCAGCATGCTCGCGGGACGTTACTATTCCCATCTTTATTCTGGATTTTTTCAAATTCGTCAACACGCTGATCATGCCGTCAAATTTGCTTACACTGCCGTTTAATTTACCTGCCAGACACCGATACCAAGCCTTGCGTATCTGCTCCTGAAGACTCAGATCAATGCCCAGTTTTTCAAAGGTTTCGGCCGTGCTGACACCGCAAAAAGCCAATAAGTCTTCCGTAGTGATCTGTTGTTTAAAATCGTTGCGCAAAACTTCTGAAAGCGCGCTCATGTTCAGCTTGTTGCTGTCATATACCGTACCGTCCAAATCAAAAATTACGTGAGTATAACGAGCATTCATGTTTTTTTAATTCTCCGGATCCGTTACGCGTTCACCGCTTTCAACCAGTACAGTCCCAGCATAAACCTTAAAGCGTATCTCGTGACTATACATGCCAAAACCGTAAACTTTGTCGTCCTCACCGCGATTTTTATATGCAGGACGCGGATCCTGAGCCAGAGTCTCTTTTACAGCCGCAATTTCAAAATCCTGAAGATCATTGAGATCATCAAGCGCTTTTTTTGAAAAACATACTTCATGCAATTTCGGAGGCTGATCGGCAAAACCACCCCTGGCATCCGTAACGGCATCTACAAACGGCACATAGGGCTTAATATCGATTATGGGGGTACGATTGGTAAGATCTGCTCCGGAAACTACTAAAAATACGCCCCCCTGAGAGTTTCTTCCGATTTTTTCAAGTTTCATCACCGACAATCCTATTCTTGAAGGGCGAAAAGGAGAACGGCTGGCAAAAACCCCGATCCTGCGGTTTCCGCCCAGTCTCGGCGGCCTGACCCTTGCAGAAAACGTTGCTTTTTTGATCCTGTCAAATAAAAAGATCACATGGATATGGCTAAAACCTTCCAACCCTTCAAAAGCCAGAGGATCATCATAGGGCGGATTAAATACTATCATCGATAAAGCATGAGGTGCCAATCCCGGCTGACGGGGAACGGCAAATTTCTCGTCATAGGGCGTATTTATATAACCTATGATTTCTATGCCAGCGGCAAAGCTGCCTTCATCTGTTTTTTCCGATGCCGGCATAGTCTTATTTGTCTTCGATTATCAATGCATCGGCATAGCAGGAGTAGGACACGATACATGCAGGTGTATTTTCAAGTCTCACGCACTGCTTAAAGCGTATGGCGTTGGCATTTAAATCGACAGCTTTGATCTTAGCCTGAGTGCGTGCTTCGGAAGCCGTGGCCACGTGCTCCCCCTCTTTTACCTGACAGGAAAGTCCGGTCACCATGCCTTTGCTTTTATATGGTTTTCCTTCAAGGTCCTCATCAGTAACCTCGGTTACCCCGGATGGTTTATAGTACTCCTTGAAATTTGACGGATCCAGATTGGTGTGAAAAGCGTAACCGCTGCATCCTGACAACACCAGAGCTGCAAGCACTAACAAAGATTTATGCATAATCAAAACAGGCAGGTTATCCCTGCCTGCTCCTTAAAATAATTCAAAACTGACCTTTAAGCGCCGAAAAAAGCCGCGGCTTTAGCAATGCGCTCAAGACTGCGATCACGACCGCACAACACCAAAGTATCTCCGATGCCCGGGGACATAGCAGTGCCGGTAATGGCTATGCGCAAAGGCTGACCGACCTTACCCATACCGATTTCGCGTCTCTTGGCAAGCTCTTCCAAAGCCTCGTCTATGCTCTTGGCATCCCAGGAATCAAGTTTGCTCAAAACCTCGTGAGCATCTTTCAGGACCTCAACCGAGCCTTCTTTTATCCATTTTTTTACACCGGCAGGATCATAGCTTTCAAAATCGCGGTAATAACAAAGAGTTTTCTCTGCCATTTCCTTTAAGGTATGAGTACGCTCGGCATAAGCTTTGACC
>CABQMD010000147.1 GCA_902465145.1 uncultured Succinatimonas sp.
AGATTTTGTGCATGACGTACATGAGCGTATTGCCCCTGCAGAAGCCGTGGAACTTGCCCGCGAACTTGAACCTTATAAGCTTTTCTTCCTAGAAGACGCTCTACCCGTCAATCAGACTGAGTATTTTGAGCGCATGCGCCAGGTAAGTACGGTACCTCTTGCAGAAGGTGAACTTTTTAATAATGAGTCAATGTACCGCGATCTCATTGCCCGCCGTCTTATCGATTTTATCCGCGTGCATGTAACGCAAATAGGCGGTATTACGCCTGCCATGAAATTGGCCATTTTTGCAGAGCAGTTCGGTGTGCGCACTGCCTGGCACGGCCCTGGGGATATGTCTCCTTTGGGACATGCTGCCAACATTCATATCGATATGGCCGTTCCCAATTTCGGTGTTCAGGAATGGTCGGGTATTCGTCCGCCTAATTTCGTAATTCAGGAATTGAAGGGACCTGAGGGTGCGCTTTTGGATGTCTTTGACGGTTTGCCCGAATTCAGAAAAGGCTATGTCTATCCCAATGAAAGACCAGGACTTGGTATTGAGCTTAATGAAAAAGAGGCTGCGAAGTATCCAAACAGCGATGAGGTTACTACCTGGACTCAGACCAGAGCTCAGGACGGATCTTTAAATCTCCCTTAATTTTCGAAGGTTATCAGAAAACGGAAATCATGTCCGATTTTCTGATAACTGATGTGAAGGCTTTTGAACAAACGTAGGAGTGTTTATGCACATTAAAAGTGTAATGGGCGTTGCGGTGATGACTGCGTTATTGCTTACCGGTTGCGGCGGGCAAAAAGACGGCAAGATCACCTTGCGTATGGCCCAGGCGTCAGCATCAGACGGTGCCATAGGCAAAAGTATGGATGAGTTTGCCAAAGAGCTGAACGAGAAAAGTAACGGACGCATCAGCGTACATACTTTCCATAACGGTCAGCTTGGTTCAGAGCGCGAGAATATCGAAAGCGTGCAGATGGGCGATTTGGATATGGCCGTGGTAAATCAGTCCGTACTGGTTAATTTTGAACCCAGCATTGCGGTATTTGATTTGCCTTATACCATCACTTCAACGGAGCATGCTGACAAGGTTTTTTTAGGTGAGATCGGCAGGGAATTTTTGGATAAATTACAAAAAGTCCGTCTGCGCGGTTTTGCCGTTTGGGAGTCCGGGTTTCGTAATCTGACCAATTCCAAACGTCCGGTAAACAATGTTGAAGATGTTTCCGGTTTGCGTATTCGAGTGATGGAGAACAAAATCCATCAGGATCTGTGGGCTGCTTTGGGAGCTGATCCTGTGCCCATGTCATGGTCCGATGCTTATACCGGTTTGCAACAGGGGGCTCTGGACGGTCAGGAAAATCCTGCCACGGTTATCGATAAGAACAACGTGGTCGAGGTTAATAAAAATATGGCCATGACCGAGCATTGCTATTCGACTGTGTTCATTCTTTTTTCACCTAAGATCTGGGATCGTTTAAGTCCTGAGGATCAAAAACTTCTGAATGATTGCATGAACGAAGCCTCGTTAAAGGAGCGCGCGCTTTCCCGCAAGATGGATAAGGAAGCCATAATTACGCTTGAAAGCAAGGGGATGAAAGTAACTTATCCAGATAAAAAAGGCTTTATCGAAAAGAGTGCCGCTGTACGTCAGAAGTATGGGGCCGCTTTCAAAGAAGTGGGCGATCGCATCGCCGCATTGGCCGAATAAAGGAGCTTAACTATGGGATCCTTACGCGATACTTTTAAAAAAATTCAGTCGGCAGCACGTGCGATCATCGCCTTGTGCATGATCGTTATGATGACCGTGATTTTTGTACAGACTGCCACCCGCTATGTGGTGTTTTATTCCATCCCCTGGTCAGAAGAAGTTTCCCGTTATCTTTATGTAACGCTGACTTTATTAGGCCTTAATTTGGCGATGAGTTCAAAACAGTTGGTGCGCATAGACATCATCGATCACAAGATAAGCAAGCATGCTTTGAAATATCTGGATCTCTTGCGTGAGGCGCTGACAGTGGTGATCACCGTGGTGTTCTTCTACTCAAGCTTCGGCATGATTGATGTTTCACAATATCAAAGTTCTCCTGCATTGGGAATGTCCATGCAGATCATGTATACGGTTTTAGGTGTTGGGTTCTTTCTATCAGCCTGTGCCGCCATATTTAATTTCTGCGATGCCGTAAAGGCTTTCAGTTCAAACGAGGAATAGCATCATGGATCTTGCTGCAATTCTTATGCTCATAACTTTGGCAGGCCTGATGGTTATAGGCATGCCCGTGACTTGGTCTTTAGGCGGAGCCATCATTGTGGCTTTGTCGGTTGATCCCAACCTTTCGTTATCTCTCATCACCCAAAAGATGTTTGCAGGGTGTAACAACTTTGCCATGTTGGCTTTGCCTGCATTCTTCTTAGCAGGTGACATTATGGCCAAGGGAGGCCTGTCAAAACGACTGGTTAGTTTTGCCGATACCTTGGTAGGTTGGATCTCAGGCGGTATTTCACTGGTTTCCGTGGTAGCTTGTACCTTCTTTGCTGCTATTTCAGGATCTTCAGTAGCTACTACCGCAGCCATCGGCGGCATCATGTATCCTGAAATGGTCAAACGCGGCTATCCTAAAGATTACTCAGCTGCAGTGCAGGCCATTGGCGGTACCTTGGGTATTGTGATCCCTCCTTCAACGGTTTTCGTTATTTACGGAAATATCACCAATACTTCAGTAGCCAAATTGCTTATGGCCGGTATCATCCCCGGCGTTATTTGCGGCATAGCTCTGTGCGTATGGGCTTATCTCAAAGCTCGTAAAGAGAATTTCCCCAAAGAAAGCGGTTTCTCTTTCATACGCTTTTTAAAATCATTTAAAAGCGCCGTATGGGCTCTTTTAATGCCGATTGTGATTTTAGGTGGTATTTATGCCGGTATCTTCACTCCCACAGAATCAGCCGTGGTTGCCGTTTTTTACGGTTTCTTAGTCTGCCTGTGCATATATCGTGAGCTGACCGGTAAAGAATATTGGAAAATCATCTGCGATTCATCAGTGACTACCGCTAATATTATGTTCTTGGTGGTTACTGCTCAGATTTTCGGATATTTGCTTACCTACTACCGCGTACCCGTATACGTAACTCAGGCATTCATGGCTGTGGCTTCATCTCCTGAGATCTTCATGTTACTCATCGTGGTATTACTCCTTATTTGCGGCATGTTCCTTGAAGTCGGTGCTACCAATCTGATCTTAGGTCCTATACTTGCTCCTATTGCCTTGCAATTCGGTGTAGATCCCGTGCATTTTGGTCTGGTATTCGTGTTCCTGCTGGCTTTGGGACAGGCAACTCCTCCTTTTGGTACTACCTTGTTTGTAGCATGCGGTATTTCCAATCAGCCTGTGGCTTCAGTATCCCGTCAGGTATTGCCCTTCGTTGCAGTGGAAATAGCATGTGCGTTGCTCTTTGTATTCGTACCGTCTCTTTCTACCGTTCTTGGCAATTTGATGTAGAAATTTAGTTTTTGGGCAGAGAAATTTTCTCTGCCTGAAATGA
>CABQMD010000148.1 GCA_902465145.1 uncultured Succinatimonas sp.
CCCTTACTCTTTTAAAACCGCAGGAGGGTATTTCTGCAAACTCATTGAGGAAACCAAACTTTTACCCTCATCCGTGATCAGAACTCAATTGCAGGAACTTATAGCAACCAAAGAGCAGGAGTTGCAACGCGAGTTGCGTAAGAATGAGAAAGAATCATTAAAAACCGCACTTACCGGCAAATTGCTTTCTCAGGCTTTCGCCACGCGCCGTGAGATGCTGGTATACATTCACGTCGAACACGGGATCTGCGCCGTCTCGGCTTCTTCTGCCAAACGTGCGGAAAAAGCTTTGGCCATGTTGCGAGAAGCTTTGGTAAGTTTTCCTGCCAAAGTACTGCAACCGCGTTGCGCCGTTGAAGAACGTATGACTTCATGGATCTCGGAAGGAGAAATACCGTCTGATTTTACTGTGGGAACCGATGTAGTATTAAAAAGTACCGACGACGAAGGCGGCGTGATCCGCATCTCACGTGAAGATTTAAGTTCAGATGAAATCGCCGTGCATATCCAGGCAGGCAAAGTAGTTACTGAATTACAACTTCTTTACAGCGACTCTCTTAGTTTGGTACTGACATCGGATCTGTCCCTAAAACGCATACGTCCTACCGATCAATATCTTGAAAAAAATCTTCCTGAAAAAAGCGAGGATCGCATAGCAGATCTGCAGGCTCATCTCGTATTGCAGGGAGCTCTTTTGGACGAACTTTCCTGCCGCATACTGGAGATTTTTGACTGTGAGCGTTGAACTGCTGTCACCTGCAGGTTCGCCTGAAAACCTGCATTTTGCTTTAAATTACGGAGCCGATGCCGTCTACGCAGGAGTTCCCCGCTGGTCGTTGCGCGTCCGCGGCAACGGTTTTACCCGTCAGGACTTTGAGCAGGGGATCAACGAAGCCCACGCCATGGGTAAAAAATTTTTCGCCGTTTTAAATGCTATTCCTCACATGCGACGCCTTGAAGCTGGAGCATTCAAACAGGCTCTGCTCGAAGTTGCTGCTTTAAAGCCCGATGCTTTTATCATGGCAGATCCGGGACTTATCATGCAGGCACGAGATCTGTGTCCTGAGATCCCGGTCCACCTCAGCGTTCAGGCCAACACCGTCAACGCAGGCACCGTAAAATTCTGGCAGCGCAACGGAGTTACCCGTTGCATACTCGCACGCGAACTGCCGCTTTCTGAAATTGAAATGATCAGAAATGAATGTCCCGATGCCGAGCTTGAGGTCTTCGTGCACGGTGCACTGTGCATTGCCGTATCCGGACGTTGTCTCATCTCTGGTCTTCTGGCGCGTCGCGACGCCAACACCGGAGCTTGCAACAACTCCTGCCGCTGGCCTTTTAGAATACGCTCCGTACATGCGGCCACCGCCGATGACGCCGGTGTATATCAAAGCGAAGAAGGACGAATGCTTGAAGCCGAGCTTGAAGATCACGACAATCATCCCGGGGAATGGATGAAAGCGCAGGAAGATTGTAACGGCACCTATCTTATGAATTCAAAAGATCTGTGCGCCCTGCCACTTATTAAAAAACTCATGGATATAGGCGTAGATTCGCTTAAGATTGAAGGCCGCTCACGCTCTCCTTTCTACGTAGGAGCAATCACCCGTGCTTACCGTCTGGCTATCGACGCCATAGAACGCGGCGAAGAAATTCCCCACGAATCATGGCTTTTGGTAAATTCCATTCCCTCCCGCGGCTACACCACGGCTTTGCTTGAACCGCATCGCCCTGATGAAACTCAGGATTATGAAACCAATTCCCCGTCCCCGGGACGCTTCCAGGTTACGGGAGCCATCCAATCACAAGATGCTGACGGTCTTTTGCATATCGCGGTAAAAAACCGTTTTGAAAACACCAGTTGCCTTAAAATTTTGACTCCGAACGGACTCTTACAACTTGATGCCTCCGATCTTAAGGACGAACGCAAGCGGCAAAATATCGCCGTAGCCCCGGGGAGCGGCTATTACGTTACTTTACCTTGCAAACATAAACTGGATCTCTCAACAGCAGTACTTGTACGTGACGACGGAGTAAAACACTAGAGCAGGCAAAATGCCGCATTGAAACAGCAGAAGCCTAGATGAAAACGGCCATTATCAAGGCAGAAACAGCAGGCATAAAATCAAAGAGTTGCAACAAATTCAAAAACAGCAATTCCTTAACAATAATCTGCTCAAAGAGGTCATGAACCGGTTACAAAAGCAGGATCAGGCAATGTTCGGTCCGTTACGGATTCACCAAACGTTGCCGCTTCCCATACAGACAGCAGTTTTATTTTCTGCAAAAAAGGAGAACTGAATATGAATGATCCTAATTTCAAAAGACCTAGGCCTGACAAAGCCACCCTGCGCAACGCATGGTGGTGGTGTACTCTGCAAGAGTTATGCGATAAGGGATACGTGATCTTTATAGTTGTATCTGTATTGTTTCTTGCTGGTCTTGCAATTTTTACATTAGGTTGTGTGATTAGCATGTTCTTTGACGGTCGAAGTGATTTAGGCGAAAGCATTCTTCTCGGCTGGGGTTTAATGTTTATTATTTCATGGTACATGATCCGTTCAAACGACAAAACTCAAGGCTTGTATAAAGATAAGAAAGACAAAGATCAGGACAAAAAGAATTGAGCAGATCCTTGCCAGGAAAAATTGTATGCGGGCAAACAGCTCCAACCTTGACCGTAACATAAAAATAGCCGGAACATTTTTTATGCACTTAAAGCTTGCGGCTGTGTGTGTTGCTCTGACCATAGCTACAGTATTAAAACTGCCTAAATCTCATTTCTTTTTATTTCCAGCATCCTCACCTTTTTTTAATTCGGCTTCAGCTTTTTCTCTTAAAACCTTTCTTGCCTCGGCTCTTTTTTTCTGAAGATCCTCACCTGAGCTCCAGTTTTGCAAAGCCTGTGCTGCAGAAGTTGCAGGATAACGTTTTCTTACCTCTTCATAAATTCTTTTTTTATGCTCGGCATCTTCAGGATCGTTTTTTAAAGACTGCTCGCGCGCCCACTGACTCACGATCCTCGCATCCAAGGAAACGTCGCCATCTGCGATCATTTCTCCGCGTCCTTTGTCAGAATAAAAGTCCTTGGCACTTTGTTTGAGCTCGCTTGCCCTGCGTTCATCTTCATTTTTAAGATCCTGCATGGCTTTTACCTGCTGATCTGAAGCCTTGCTTTTCACAAGATCATGCCTTAGCTTTGCTCTTACCTGATCAAGCGACAGCTCTTTACCGTTTAACACGTCATCGCTGTGATCATAGGATTTCGGAGCGTCGGACGCAAAAGATACGGAAGAAACGAAACTTCCTAAAAACAGCAATAAAGCACATCTTAACAACATGGTAACTTCCTGTTTTCAGAGCACTATTCAAAAGGACTGGGATCCCCTGCTCCTATGCGTCTTACCACAGGAGTGCCGTCGTCTTCAAAACGTATTACCGTTGTAGGCCTAGGTTCGACTACCCCGCCGTCGACGATGACATCGGTAAGTTTGCCCAAAAGATCATGGATCACCACCGGAT
>CABQMD010000149.1 GCA_902465145.1 uncultured Succinatimonas sp.
GGTTACGGGATAAGGCTATGTTTGAAACCGTATACGGCGCAGGTTTGCGTGTAAGCGAGTTGGTCAATTTGAGTTTTGACAGCCTTAATCTTACGGACGGTTTCATGATCATTAAAGGCAAAGGCAGTAAAGAACGCCTGGTGCCGCTGGATGAGAATGCCTGTTTCTGGATAGATACTTACGTCAATACTCTGCGAAAAAGTCGGGATCCTAAAAAAAATTGTCCGTTTGTATTTTTATCGGCGAAGGTCTCACAGGGACCAAAACCCATGACACGTATTGCTTTTTGGTATCGGGTCAAAGTCTATGCCAAAGAATTGGGGATCGTAAGTAATGTCACTCCTCATACATTCAGACATGCTTTTGCCACACATCTTTTAAATCATGATGCGGATCTGCGTACCGTACAGATGTTGCTTGGGCATTCAAACCTTACCACCACACAAATTTATACTCATGTAGCCACTAAAAGACTTCATGAGATCTACGATCGTACTCATCCACGCGCGTGATGTCATGCTGTTTAGTTATCGAAAATTCTTAACTCTGCCGTCTGGAATTGAGTTTCTGGTGATGCACACGGGAAGAAATGATTTTCTTTGTATTCAGGGGACGATGAAGTTAAAAGACAGAATAAAGCGCGCCTATGTTTGTGCCGGCAGGCTTAAACAGTCTGATCCAGAGAATGCCCTTATTCCTTTATCTTTCGGAGAAAAACGAGGACAGATAAATGCCGTTTTTGAAGGTGACTGCGGCGGTTTGTTGCAGCAATTTTTAAAAATGGTCCCCGCATCCGTGCAGTATGCTCAGGGGAAAAAAGTCGGCAGAATTCTGAAAGCATTTCACACTCAGCCTTTAAATGCACAGCAGTTGAAAAGAGCTGACATGCGACAGGAGCATTTTCTCGAACGGTTGGCTGCATATATTTCTTCAATGCCGCGTTTTGTACATGAACAAATTGCCATAGATGCAATTTCACGGCGTTTTGGCAGTTACGGATGTTTCAGACCTGCCATGAGATACGGACAGTTAAGGGCAGATCGTATTTGCGTTCGTGATGATTTTTCTACCGTTTTGTTGCCGTCGTGTGTTTTCGGTCCGGGAGATGTATGCGAGGATTTTGCTCTTTTGGAAACTATGAGTGCCGGCAGTTTCCCTTGTTATTGTGCAGGCGTTTTGGACGGATATTTCGTCGGGGAAATTCCGACTACTTTTTGGATAAGTTTTGCTCTGCAAAGTGCTCTTTATTCGTTATGGCGTTGCGGAAAAACGGCTATGATCAGCAAAAAAGCTTTTGAACTGATGCAAGCTGAATCTCAGCGCATTGCAGATGATTTTAACGGTTTCAAAGATCCTGTTCCCAAATGGTATCTTTCAAAAGCGTTAAACAGAGTAAAAGCCGAAGCTTTAAAGGCCGGACTTTAGAACAGTGAGCCAAATACAGTGGTTGCGTTGATCCTTTGTTTATGCTTTGCAACGTGTCACCAAATCTGAATAACTTGGTTTGTGCGCAGACTGAAAACGGAGATATCGACTAGAAGAACGCGAAAAATAAGGCGATCCATGATGATCACCTCAAGAGTATTCAATAATCTTCGCCGTATACAGGAGCGTATACGGCGGATATCGGATAACAGATCAGTTTGCAAAAGCCTGATCTTTAATTTAGAACTAAATTACGCAGGATCTTTGGCAGCTTCGCTTTCCAGTTTATGCTCAAGATAGTGAATGCTTACTCCGCCCTTTATTTCGGCAGGATCGGTCAGCAATGCTTTATGCAACGGAATATTGGTCTTTATTCCGTCCAATACCAATTCATCCAGAGCTTCCAAAGCACGTAATCTGGCAAGTTCTCGGGTATCATCATGGATGATGAGTTTGCCTACTAATGAATCATAATAAGGGGGAACCTTATAGCCTTGATATACGTGACTGTCCCAACGTACGCCCGGACCGCCTGGAACATGCAGCATGCTTATGGTGCCCGGAGAGGGAATGAAGGTCTTGGGATCTTCGGCATTGATACGGCATTCAAAGGCGTGACCGCGTAATTTGACATCGCTTTGCTTGATGGAAAGAGGATTTCCCGCACAGACGGAGATCATTTCGCGAACGATGTCGACACCGGTGATCATTTCGGTGATGGGATGCTCTACCTGCACGCGGGTATTCATTTCGATGAAATAGAATTCTCCGTTTTCGTACAGGAATTCGAAGGTTCCGGCACCGCGGTACCCGATCTCTTCGCAAGCTTTTGCACAACGCGATCCTATGTTCTTACGCTGTTCGGCGCTGATAAAAGGCGCAGGAGCTTCCTCAAGAACTTTTTGATTGCGTCGTTGCATCGAGCAATCGCGTTCTCCCAAATATACGGCATGTCCCATTCCGTCTGAGAGCACCTGAAACTCTACATGGCGCGGGTTTTCCAAAAACTTCTCCATATACACGGAAGGGTTGTTGAAAAACATATCGGCTTCACGACGGGTTAAAGCAATGGATTCTTCAAGTTCAGCTTCATTGCGAACCACGCGCATACCGCGTCCGCCGCCGCCGCCTGCTGCCTTGATGATGATCGGATAACCAATTTTGGCTGCAAGTTTTTTGTTTTCTTCAGGATCATCACCCAAAGCTCCGGCAGATCCTGGTACACAAGGTACGCCTGAACGCTGCATGGCTTTTTTTGCCGAAACCTTGTCGCCCATCAGACGAATGGTATCGGCTGTAGGTCCTATGAAGATGAATCCGGATTTTTCCACCATTTCGGCAAAATCGGCACTTTCCGAAAGAAAGCCGTATCCAGGATGTATGGCACTGGCTCCGCACGATTCTGCCGCAGCGATGATGGAAGGAATGTTAAGGTAAGAATCTTTCGGTGCGGCAGGCCCGATGCAGATGGATTCGTCGGCAAGCTTTACATGCATAAGATCGCGATCGGCAGTTGAATGTACCGCTACGGTCTTAAGTCCAAGTTGGCGGCACGCTCTTAAAATACGCAAAGCGATCTCGCCGCGGTTGGCAATCAGTACTTTTTCAAGTTTCATGAACAACCTCTGACGAAATTATTCAAACTCGAAGAGAGGCTGATCGAATTCTACGGTGGAACCGTTGTCCACCAGGATCTTCTTGATGACGCCCGCACGATCCGACTGAACCTGATTCATCATCTTCATAGCTTCGATGATGCACAGGGTATCGCCTTCTTTCACGCTCTGACCTTCGGCAACAAAAGGATCGGCAGTAGGACTTGAGGAGCGGTAGAAGGTTCCGACCATGGGGGATTTCATGAGCTTTGCTTCATCAGGAGCTGTCACAGCCGGTGCCTGAGCAGGAGCTGCGCTCTGAGTTTGAGGAGCAATCTGGGCAGGAGCGGCTGCTTGAATTGCAGGAGCGGCCTGAATTACGGTTTGTACCGGTGCTGCGTTTGCAACTATGCCGCGGTCACGGGTGATTTTAAGTTCCTCTTCACCCTGCTTTAAATTGATTTCTGAAATGTCCGATTTGGAGACGATT
>CABQMD010000150.1 GCA_902465145.1 uncultured Succinatimonas sp.
TCGGTCTCGGCATTCCTGCTGAACCGCTCTTCCGATCTAAGTGCTGCTATCGTTTCGTAGAGTTTCTTTAAAGGGAGTTCTCTGTGTATGACTGTTCCGCAGATGAATGCATAGATCACCGCCACGGCAGCCGCCTCGGTAGGGGTAAAAATACCGCAGTATATGCCGCCTAAAATAATCACAGGATTAATCAGCGCCCACTTGGCATCCCAAACTGCAGCCCCAGCTACTTTCCAGGAAAAAGGCTCTTTATTACCGGTATAACCATTTAATTTTGAAAAAACATAGGCATACAGCATGAGTGCAACGCCGATAAAGATACCGGGTACAATGCCTGCGGTAAACAGCGATACGACCGATGCACCGGTGGAGACGCCGTACAATACCATGGGAATTGAAGGAGGAATGATCACGCCTATGGTACCTGCCGTAGCTACCAAAGCCAGAGCAAAAGAACGCTTATAGCCAAGTTCTATCATCGTAGGGATCACCATTGAGCCTACGGCTGCCACGGTAGCAGGACCTGAACCTGAAACTGCGGCAAAAAACATGCATACGAGTACGGTGACAATGGCGATACCGCCGGTAATACGTCCGAAAAAAACGTTACAGACGTTCAGAATGCGACGGGATACACCGCCTGCGCCCATAAGATCGCCTGCCAGAATAAACATAGGCACGGCCAAAATCGGGAAAGAATCACAGGCATTGACCATGGCCTGCGGCACGGAGGAGAGGGAAATCGACTCACCGCCTACCAACGAACACAAAGTTGCAAAGCCTATGGCGATACCCACTGGAAGATTCAAAAAAAAGAAAATTACCAGACAGGCAATGAGAATAACGGGGACTGAAAACATCACTTATTCCTTATTTTCACTCTTCATCCAAAGGATCATGCAAGTGTTTTAATCCGTACAACATAGCCTGCACAACTCTGACAGAGGTCAAAACAAAACCAAATACCGGAGCAGCATAGACTATCCACATGGGAATGCGCATGGAAGGAGACAAAAGACCTATGTTGTACTGACGTGCCATGAATTGCCACGCAAGTGCAAGGATCCAAATTGAAAATACCAAAAACAGCAATTGCCCCAAAAGCGTCACATACTTACGCATCGCCTTTGGAAATACCATAAGGAATGCGTCGATGGTGATATGTTTCATCATCAGTGCGCCGTAGCTTATACCAACGAACACCAGCCACACAAAACAATAACGGGCAAATTCCTCAGACCATCCAAGCGACTGATGCATGCAATAGCGCATGAATACCTGGATCCCCAATACCACAGCAATTGCGGACATCAGTCCGACACAGAGATTTTTCTCCAAATTGCAGTTTAGATATTTGACAAGAGACAGCATTTGACTTGTTTCCTTGCAACCGTCATAAACACGGCCGTAAATGCGGCCGTGAGGAGTTTTTATCAGTATTGTTTGTTCAAAACCTGATCAAGGTATTCAGGATGATCCATCTTTGATTTGACGAGATCGTAAACACCTGCTGCCTTTGCCTGATCCTGCCACTGCTGGCGATCCGCATCGCTAAGTTCTATGACTTCACAACCGGCCTTCTTGAATTTATCAACTGACAAAGCATCGAGTTCGGCGGTACGCTCGCGCTGCTTTTTGGCAAAGGCTGCCACGGCATCGTCCATGGCCTTCTGCTGTTTAGGACTCATGGAGTCATACTTGGCCTTATTCATAAGCAGGATCTGCGGACTGAACAGGTGACCTGTCAGCGAAATATAATGTTGAACTTCATAGAGCTTGTTAGAGTCGATGATGGCAAGAGGATTTTCCTGAGCATCAACGGTCCCCTGTTGCAATGCAGGTAGAAGTTCGGCAAACGCCATAGGAGTAGGATTAGCGCCCCAGGCTTTCCACATGGCAAGCTGA
Source organism: uncultured Succinatimonas sp. (assembly GCA_902465145.1). Taxonomy (GTDB): domain Bacteria; phylum Pseudomonadota; class Gammaproteobacteria; order Enterobacterales; family Succinivibrionaceae; genus Succinivibrio. The sequence continues at coordinate 1,906 of CABQMD010000150.1, forward strand.
ATATCAGATTCCATCACACGCACTTTTTGGCCTTTGACGTCGGCAGGTACTTTCACTGCCACTTTATTGTTGGTGTAATTGCGGAAACCGTTACCCATGAAAGCCATGACCTTAAGACCTTTCTTCTCCACCTGATCATTAACTTTCTTTGCCAAATCACTGTTAAAGCATTTCAAACCGTCTTCAGTGCTAGAAAAGAGGAACGGTGCTTCCCAGAGATAGGTATCAGGTACGATCGAAGTTAAAACCGTAGGCTGAGTCATGACCAAATCGATGTCGCCGTTGATGGTAGACTCGGTAGCAACACGATCATCCCCTAACATATTGTCAGGGAAATGCTTAACCTTGATGGTTCCGTCAGACTCTTCTTTGGCGATCTTCATGAGATCTTTGGCTGCATCTTTTGCCGCCACGTTAGTGGCATTGGAAAAACGCAGGGTGAAATTCTCATCTGCCTGAGCAGAAGCTGATGCGGCAACGATGACGGCGCTTAAAACTGCAGCCAAAAGATGCTTAGTTTTCATGGTTAACTCCTAAGGTTTATCTGAACCATTTGTTTTGAAAATGTTATGAAAAATATTTGTAAAATTACAAAATTTCTTTTACAGCCTTGACTATATCGTCTTTAGCTATATGGAAATATTTAAAAAGCTCCTGCGAACCGGCAGAGCGGCCGAAACTGTCTTTTATTCCTAAAACCTTCACTTTGGCAACAAGTTCCTGTTCACACAGACTTTCACATACGGCTGAGCCCAAACCGCCTACCGTTGAATGATCTTCGACTGTAACAATCCTGCCGCAGGCAGCTGCCTCGGCTACGGCATTTTCATCCAAAGGCTTTAACGAATAAAGATCAAACACTGCAGCATTTATTCCGCAAGATTTTAGTTCGTCGGCTGCGAGCAATGCCTCGTTTACCCTTGATCCTATGGCTAGGATCGCCGCGTCTTTTCCATCACGCAATTTATGACTTCCGCCTATATGGAACTCAGTATCTTTGTCATACACATCAGGTACCTTGTCACGCCCCATGCGCAAATAGCACGGGCCGTCGTGATAAGCAGCGGCAAAAACCAAAGCACGGGTTGCAGCAGGATCGGACGGAACCAAAACGGTATTACCTGACATGGCGCGCATCAGAGCAAGATCTTCTATAGCCTGATGAGTAGCTCCGTCAGGGCCGCATTCGACACCAGCATGAGTTGCCGCTACTTTGACGTTTAAATGCGGATAGCAAACGCTGTTGCGAAACTGCTCTCCGGCTCTTAAAGAAGCAAACACGGCAAAAGTGCTTACAAAGGGTACCATTCCCGATGCGGCAAGACCTGCGGCAACTCCCATCATATTGGCTTCTGCAATACCGCAATCTACGAAGTGTTCAGGATGAGCCTTTCTGAAGATCTCTGTATACGTGGCCTTGGCCAGATCGGCATCTAACACCACCAAATCTTTTCTGCGTTCAAAAAGCTCGACTAAAGCATTGCCGTAGGCCTGACGATTGGCTTCCATATTCATACCCCCAATTCTTCTTTTGCTTTGGCCAACTCATCTGCAGAAGGTGCTTTACCGTGCCAGCCGACTTGATTTTCCA
>CABQMD010000151.1 GCA_902465145.1 uncultured Succinatimonas sp.
CTCTTGTCAACACGGACTCCGTAGCAACTTACCGCACAGGATCCGCTGGCTATGTACTGGGCTTTTACAGACTGATACCAAGAATAGGGTACGGCGATGATAAACAAACGGTCTGGCAAAATCATATGCGCATCCTCAAGGACCAAAAACTCTTCAAATCTTTGCTGTTTGTATTTTCTGATTGTATCCTGAGAAAAGTCTTTTTTCCCGTTTGATTTTTTAAAGCTTGAACTTGGGCAAAAGTTCAGCATCTTGTCATTCGTCAAAGAAATTTTTTACCTGAAATTTTTGAATAAGATCACAGTTTTAGTAAAAAGATTTTTTTTATTTTTTCTTGTGTTATCAAAAGATTGACAAAAAGCCTCTTTCCGATGTCACTCCTTGACTGCTCTCTACCTTCTTATTTTTTCAAAAGACTGAGAAACAACATCAACAGTATTCTTAAAATTTAAAAAATTAAGCGGATCAAGATGAAAACGTTTACATACACAAATGCATGTTAATAACAAAGAGCACGTACGCCCCCTATTTTTATCGCTTTTTTACAAACAAATTCTTTTGAAGTTTTACTTTTGGCCACATCTTTTAAACAAATTTTCATCTAAGTATAATTCGTCCTTGTAAACGGTTACTTATGCTGTTTTACGTTCAAAAAGGCAGTATCTAAGTCAATCATTTCAACCTATTAACCAAAAGGCAACTTTATGGATAACATTACTCAGGGCTTGACAGCTATCGACTGGTCGATCTTCGCTGTTTATGCCATCGTGATTGTGGCGGTAGGTCTTACCGTTTCAAGAAAGAACAAAGCCAGCACCGAAGGTTATTTCTTAGCCGGCAAATCCATTCCTTGGTGGGCAGTCGGTGCTTCACTCATTGCCGCCAACATATCTGCCGAGCAATTTATCGGCATGTCAGGCTCTGGATTTGTCATAGGTCTTGGTATTTCGGCCTACGAATGGATGGCTGCCATCACCCTTATTCTGGTGGCCAAATTCTTCATGCCTATCTTCATCGAAAAAGGCATTTACACCATTCCTGAGTTCGTCGAAAAACGTTTTAACAAGACTCTGAAGACCATTCTTGCCGTATTCTGGCTGTGCCTGTACATCTTTGTAAACCTCTCCTCAGTACTTTACTTAGGCGGTACCGCACTGCAGGTCATCATGGGTGTTCCCATGATGTATACCATCATAGGTCTTGCAGCCTTTGCGCTTATTTACTCCGTATACGGCGGCTTAAGCTCGGTGGTCTGGACCGATGTTATTCAGGTAGCGGTGCTCATCGCCGGCGGTTTTGCCACTACCTATCTTGCCATCTCTTTCGTAGGCGGTGACGCCGGTTTCTCAGGCGGATTTGCCCACATGATGGATGTGGCCCCCGATCATTTCAAGATGATCCTCTCTCATGACAATCCCCAGTTCTCAAATCTCCCCGGCATCAGCGTGCTAATAGGTGGTTTGTGGGTTGCCAACCTCTATTACTGGGGCTTTAATCAGTACATCATTCAGCGTACTTTTGCTGCCAAGTCATTAGATGAGGCCCAAAAAGGTCTGGCTTTTGCAGCTTTCTTAAAGCTTATTACTCCTATCATCGTGGTACTGCCCGGCATTGCAGCTTTCGTTATTCTGAACGATCCCGTCCTGCAAGAACAGCTCTCCTCCGTGTACGGCTCTTTGGTAACCAATCCTGATCTGGTGCCTTCTTCTGCTCACGCCGACCGCGCCTATCCTTGGATCGCCAACTTCCTGCCGGTAGGATTTAAGGGTGTGGTCTTTGCTGCCTTGGCTGCTGCCATCGTGTCTTCCTTGGCCTCGATGTTAAATTCCACCGCCACCATCTTTACCATGGATATCTACAAGGAATATATCGATCGCAATGCCTCAGAGCTCAAGCTGGTAAACATTGGCAGACTTACTGCAGTAGTTGCTTTGGTAATTGCCGTATTCGTAGCTCCCATGCTCGGCGTACTCGATCAGGCCTTCCAGTATATTCAAGAATACACAGGTTTGGTCTCCCCAGGCATTCTGGCCGTATTCTTAACCGGACTTTTCTACAAGAAAGCCACTGCCAAAGGCGCAATCTACGGTGTTTTGGCCTCTATTCCCATTGCGCTTTTACTCAAGTTCCTGCCGCTTGAAATGCCGTTTATGGATCAGATGATGTACACCTTCATCTTAAGCTTGGTCACCATCGTGCTGGTCTCTTTGGCCACCTCCGATGAAGATGACGATCCCAACGGCATCGTGCTTACTGGCAAGACTTTCAAGACCTCTGGCGGCTTTGCCGTGGCCTCATACGCCATCATGCTTATCACCGCAGTTCTCTACGTACTTTTCTGGTAAAAATTAAGCTGGTAAAAGTTAAAGATAAGTTTTGTAAAAGCCCCGCTTATGCGGGGCTTTTTCATATAATCAAAGTACTTTCGGTGTTGCCATGAAATTCAAACTCAAGAAACGTTTTATAAACGTAATTGAAAGCGAAGATCCCCGTGCCCCCTTAGTGATAATCCACCTCTTTATGGGAGAAGGAGAGAAACTGCAAAAAGAACTTTCAAAAAAACCGCACGGGAAATTTTCACTGTGTTGCATAGGCGGACTTGACTGGGGACATGACTTGTCGCCCTGGGATCAAAAAGCTCTGATAAAAGACAGCTCAGCTTGTAGCGCAGGTGCACCTGACTATCTTGACGAACTTTGCTCCGGCATCATTCCCGAAGTAAAAAAACGCTGCGAGCTTGAACCAGCCTTTTTAGTCATATGCGGCTATTCTTTGGGAGGACTGTTCGCTCTTTGGTCCTTATATCAAACCGATCTTTTCAAAAGAGCAGGATCCTTTTCCGGATCGCTGTGGTTTCCGCAATTTCTCCCCTTCATCAACAGTCATACGCTAAAAACCGTTCCCGACCGCATTTACCTGTCATTAGGAGACCGGGAAAAACTAAATTCCAATGTCCTAATCTCAACGGTTGAGCAAAACACCCTTGATACCTTGCATCTTTTTAAAGCAGCAGGGATTAACAGTGCGTTTGAATTCAATCAGGGCGGACATGAGCTTAACTGTGACTGGCGCTGTGCCCGCGGGATCCTGGCACTTACCGCCAAAAATCCGCCGATTTTCAAAAAAAATCAACAAAATATAAGCAAAACAAGGTAATCTGTATCGTGCACTTAACGATACTCACAACGAAGATTAAAACGATGTTCAGGACTTTTTTTTCGACATTGCTACTTCTTACATCAATGCTTTTTGTAAATCAATCATTTGCACAACACTCCGTCACTTCGTCAATACAGGTTCATCCTCCTGTAAAAACTCTTGATCAAAGAGCAAAAAACGCAGATTGTGATAAAATCGGAGCATTTGAAAAATCAACCACATCTTCGAGGTATTCCATGAGTGCACTTGTATTAGGACATAAGAATCCCGATACCGATTCCATCATTGCTGCAATTTCCGCAGCCAACCTTTATAAAGCCCGCGGTATCGACG
>CABQMD010000152.1 GCA_902465145.1 uncultured Succinatimonas sp.
ACTTTTTGAACAAAATAAGGTTCTGAATGCAGAAATGTTGCAGATCCAGCAGGATATATATGCTTCAGCCGGAGAACAATTCAATATTTCTTCCCCAAAGCAGCTTGGTACCGTACTGTTTGAGAAATTGGGCATTCCTTATCCTAAAAAAAGAAAAGAAGGGGCGTCGTATTCTACGGCTGAGGACGTGTTGGAAAGTATTGCAGCCGATTTTGATATTGCCAATTTGGTATTACGTTATCGAGAGTTGTCAAAACTCATCTCAACCTATACGGAAAAATTACCTACTCTCATTGATCCCAAGAGCGGTCGCATTTTTACGTCTTTCCATCCTGCCGGAACCGTAACCGGCAGACTTTCATCATCGGATCCCAATTTGCAAAATATACCGGCACGTACCCATGAAGGAAAACTTATACGCAAGGCATTTATAGCACCTGACGGGTATACGCTTATCAGTGCCGATTATTCGCAGATTGAATTACGTCTGATCGCCCATATAGCTAATGATGAAGGTCTGATTAAAGCATTTTATGCAGGATATGACATTCATAAGGCTACGGCTGCCGAAGTTTTGGGAAAGAAGGTTGATGAGGTGACTTCCGAGGAGCGTTCTCGGGCCAAGGCAACAAATTTCGGTCTTATGTACGGTATGGGCGCGTTCGGATTAAAAAAACAAACCGGAATGAGTATGTCTGAGGCCAAAGAGTATATAGAGCTTTATTTTTCACGTTATCCCAACGTGCATAAGTATATGGAAAAAACTAAGGAATTTGCGCGTAAGCACGGTTATGTAACCACGATCACTGGGCGGGAAATCGTTATAAAAAATATAGGATCTACAAGCCAGGTGGCGGCAAGGGGAGCAGAACGAGCTGCTATCAATGCACCTATGCAGGGAAGTGCGGCAGATCTTATCAAGATGGCAATGATAAGAATTCAGAATTGGATAGATTCTTTGCCGGAAAATACCGTACGCATGACGGTACAAGTACATGACGAATTGTTATTTGAAGTGAAAAACGATTTTTTGGATGAAGCGAAAAATAAAATCCAGGAAATGATGGAGAATGTATTTAAATTGAAAGTACCTTTGAAAGTCGGTATTGGCTGCGCCCAAAACTGGGGAGATGCTCACTGAGGTATTTTATGACCGCTTGGAAACAGGCGGTTTTTCGCAAAGAAATACATTTTTATCATCTATTTTTACAAAACTTAATGTTTCACCCCAGGCACCTAGCCCTAAACGTACAGAGCCTTTGAAATATTCGTCATATTTTTTTTCAAAGATATGAAAGTGTCCGTGAATAAGTATCTTGCAATCGTAGGCAGTAAGTAATTTTGTGGCTTCCTCGCTGACAGCACCGTAGTATGAAGGAGATAAGGTACGCGATGCATCCTTTTCGTAACTGGTTTGTCTTATTTTTTGTCCGATATACAGCCTTAATCGGTAAGGTAAAGCTCTGAAGGTAAGTCTTGCCAGCGTATTGTGAGCAATTTTTCTGAATTTCACGAAACTTTTATCATTGGTGCAAAGCAGATCTCCGTGAATGAGCAGGGCCTTTCCTTGCGGCGTTTCCAGTACGCAGCATTCTGGCAACAATTTCATTTCAAAAAAAGCGGCATCGCGTTTGTTTACCAAAAAGTCGCGGTTACCGCGTAAAAAATCCACCGCTACTTTGCGTTTGCGCAGATTGTGCAAACAAAGTTTGATCCGCTGGATCAAAGGATCTTTTTTACAAATTCCGATAAAAAAATCAAAAAAATCCCCTGCGATGATGAGTCTTGAGCCGCAAGGCAGATGATTGGAAAAATTTTCAAAAGCCGAAGTTAACTTCGGCTTTGAATGACTCAGATGCAGATCCGAGATAATATAGATTACAGGCATCAGTCTTGAATGACGGCTTCGATAATTTCTACGGTTTCGCGGGGAACGTCACCGTGGGGGAAACGAGTTTCTGTGGGAAGAGTTTCGATTTTACGTACTACATCCATTCCGTCGGTGACTTTGCCGAATACGGCATATCCCCAGCCGTCGCGATCTTTTGAGCGGAAGTTCAGGAAATCATTGTCAACAGTGTTGATAAAAAACTGGGCCGTTGCCGAATGAGGATCAGGTGTACGGGCCATGGCAATGGTACCGGCATCGTTTTTTAAGCCGTTATCAGCTTCGTTGACGATAGGCTCATGAGTATCTTTTTGGGACATGTCAGAGGTAAAACCGCCGCCTTGGATCATGAATCCCTTGATCACGCGATGGAAAATCGTGCCGTTGTAAAAGCCTTCTTTTACATATCTTTCAAAATTAGCTGCGGTGGTGGGAGCATGCTCGTGGTCAAGCTCGATGGTAATATCACCCAAAGTGGTTTTTAAAATAATCATTTTTCCCTCGTATATTTGAATCGCGGTGCGGTTTCTTTCATTTTAACAGATCAAGAACTTTTGCCCCAGAATTCACGATCTAATTGCGCGGCGTTACTTATAAGAGGCGTTTAAGGGTGCGTGCAAACATATAAGAATATGCCAGATTACCTTCTTTGGGAGTGAATCATCGGGAAAACTGCATAAGATAGCAGGCGATCTCCTTGCTTTAGCAAGGGGAGGATGTCAAACTTGAGATTTAAATTAGATGTTCAAATTTTATCAGGTAGGGCAAGAAGATGCTCAGGATCCACAATTCGCTTACGAAGACCAAAGAAACTTTCACTCCGATCACGGATGGCAAGATAGGAATGTATGTGTGCGGAGTGACGGTTTATGATTTTTGTCACATCGGACATGCTCGCACTTTTGTGAACTTTGACGTGATCGTGAGATATTTGCGTTATCGCGGATACGATGTCAAGTATGTACGTAATATTACCGATATCGACGACAAAATTATCAAGCGTGCCGCTGAACAGGGGATCAGTACCAAAGAACTTACCGATCATTTTATCGAGGAAATGCATAAGGATTTCGATGCCTTGGGGATCAAGCGCCCAGATATTGAACCAAAAGCTACAGAAAATATCGATGCCATTATTTCTCTCGTGGAAAAACTGATAGCTGGCGGCCATGCTTATGTGGCGGAAAACGGGGATGTTTGCTTCAAAATTGATACGTTCCCTCAGTACGGCAGGCTTTCGGGCCAAAAACTTGAAGAGTTGCAGGCAGGAGCGCGTGTGGAAATTGCTCAGAGCAAGCATAATCCTCTGGATTTTGTGCTATGGAAAATGAGCAAGCCAGGTGAACCTGCTTGGGATTCTCCCTGGGGTAAGGGCAGGCCTGGATGGCATATAGAATGCTCTGCTATGAACAGCCGTTTGCTGGGAACCGAATTTGACATTCACGGCGGCGGATCAGATCTTCTGTTCCCTCATCATGAAAATGAAATTGCACAAAGTTGCTGCGCGTTTCATACCAAATACGTAAATTATTGGATGCATTCGGGAATGGTGATGATCAATGAACAGAAAATGTCCAAATCATTGCATAA
>CABQMD010000153.1 GCA_902465145.1 uncultured Succinatimonas sp.
GTATTTTAGCTGTATTTCATCATTAAAATGAGACTTTTTCACTGTCGATGGTGTCAGTTGATAAGAATTACCTATAACTAACTTGTTACGCATCTTTTGATACGGTGCACACTTGATTGGGTAGAATTTTTTTCAATGGCTTCCGTATGTTAAAATTTTACGATCGAAATAGACTCGATTTAAACAATTCTTCTTTTTGAGAGGTATGTCGTGGAAAGTTTATTTTCAGCTGAAAATATGGCTGAATTTTCCGCTTTTTTCGGTCGTCATTACTTTATGTGCATGATTTGGGTTTTTGCTTTTGCAGGACTCATTTTTGTGCAGTTACGTATGATGACGGCTAGGATCAAAAAAGTGACTTCTGCAGGAGCCACTTTCATGGTCAATCACGAAAACGGTCTTTACTTAGATGTAAGATCCGCAGATGCTTTTGGTAAAGGTCATATTGCAGGATCTGAGAATGTTTCGGCAGCCGACATTAAAGCGGGCAAAGTTCAGCGCGTCGGTGCTGATCTTAACCGTCCGCTTATCATGGTAGGTCGTGACAAGTATGACTCTGATGCTTTTAACAGTGCCAGAGCCCTCAAAAAACAGGGTTATACCAAAGTCTTCTCTTTAGAAGGTGGAATAGCTCAGTGGCAGATTGATAATCTCCCGCTTTCTATTAAGTGATCAGCATAAGGAAAACTAAAATGGCAGATAATGATCAGAAAAGTGAAGTGACAAATTCAAATACTCAGCCTCAGCAGGCTCCCCAGCCTGAATTTGAAATATTGAGAGTTTATGCGAAAGATTGCTCTTTAGAGACTCCCAATACTCCGGCTATTTTCCGCGAGCCCTGGAAGCCTCAGATTAACGTTGAATTTGATGCTAAGCCTCAGAGTGTTGATACTGATCAATTTGAAATTGATTTGCGTGTTACCGTGACCTGCAAGGTCGGCGAAAAGACTGCTTTCATCGCGGAAGTCCATCAAGGCGGACTTTTCTTAGTGCGCAATGTCAGTGATGAGGCCGCACATTATCTTTTGGGTGCCGTTGCTCCTAATATTCTTTTCCCTTATGCACGTGAACATATTGCGTCCATGGTTAATCGTGCTACGTTCCCTGCTTTGAATTTGCGTCCGCTTAACTTTGAAGCCATTTATCGTGCGCGTCAGGCTGAAGCCATGGCTAAGGCAGCCGCTGCGAAGAAAGAAGAGGCAAAGGCTTAAATATCCGATGCTTCGGACAGCCAGTGATCTTAGCGTTATTGGTGCCGGTTCTTACGGTACCTCTTTGGCAGTTTCTGCAGCAAAAAAAGGTCTGCGCGTAATTCTTTGGGACAGAAATTCCGAAAGAGCGCGGCAAATGCAACTCAAAAGGGAAAATATCAAGTATCTTCCCGGTATCATTTTTCCGGATACGCTTAAAGTTGTTTCTTCGCTTGAAACTGCCGTACGCTCATCTCTTAGACTTTTGGTGGTAGTTCCCTCTAAAACTTTTAGAGAGGTCGTTTCCGCTATTTCTGCATTTGTTTCTCCAAGTCATTCTTTGGCATGGGCAACTAAAGGATTAAGTTCCGACGGGCGTTTCTTAAGCGAAGTTGCTAAAGAAATTTTGCCATATGAACTGCCTTTGGCGGTCTTGTCAGGTCCGACGTTTGCCAGAGAACTTGCTTTCGGTATGCCTACGGCTATATCAGTAGCTGGTATTCCTTCTTCCTTCGCTGCTGAAATTTGTGAATTGATGCATACAGATACTTTCAGATTGTATGAAAGTAAAGATCTCATCGGTTTACAGATAGGCGGGGCAGTTAAAAATGTCATTGCTATAGCAGCGGGAATGTCGGACGGTTTGGGATACGGTGCTAATGCGAGAACGGCAGTGATCACACGAGGACTTGCAGAAATGGTCAGGTTCGGATTGGCCTGTGGCGCGGAAGAGCGTTCTTTCATGGGATTGTCGGGACTTGGTGATCTTATTTTGACTTGTACCGACGATCAGTCTCGTAATCGACGATTCGGCGTTATGTTGGGGCAAGGTAAAACTTCAGTTGAAGCTTTAAACAATATAGGTCAGGTTGTTGAAGGTTACGGAATGGTTAACGTGATCAAGAACCTTTCTGCAAAATTGGGAATTGAAATGCCGATTTGTTCCGAACTTTACGAAGTGCTTTATAAAGGAAAAAACGGCTGTGATGCCGCCAGATCACTTTTAACTCGTGAGTTAAAAGCCGAGTAAAATTAGGCAAACAAAAAAAGGCCGGATCTTTAAAATTATCAGGAAGATCCGGCCTTTGTTATACCGAAGCTGATGCTTCGATATAACCACTATTATTTGGCACGTGCAGCAGCGTCAGCAATAGAGAGTTTGTTAGCTGCTTTCTGCAAACCTTCGATGTCGAGTTTTGACAGAGCAACGAGTTCGTCGTTGGTATAAGGCAATTGTTTAACAAAGTACTGATCATATCCTTCGTAATCCTTGGTTGAGGATACGAACAGGTAAGGGAACTTGAAGTCTTCGAATTTACCTTCAATGTCCTTGTATTCACCCTTGATGGCGTTATAAGTCATCATGAATGCAAACAAAGGGTCGCAGAAGTGACCGCCTGATTCACCGGCCATTGAACCATTAGCCAGTCTTTCTCCCAAATCAGGAAGGAAGTCGGTAGATACGATGTGGATCTTTCCGGTCTTGCCTGCTCTTTCTACGGCTGCAATGGCACCCTGTAAAGGATCACCGCCACCACCGGCAGGGATTAGAGCGTCAAGCTTAGGATTTGCCGCCATTAGAGCTTCAGCTGCTTTTGAACCGCCTTCTGAAGATGTACCTGCGTACTGAGGTTCGGATAGATTGACCTGATCGTTAGGATGAGCTTTATTCCATTTTTCCACACCGGCTTTATAACCAGTCCATCTGCCTAACCAGGTTGCATCGCCTTGTTCCCAACCGATAAGACCGATGTTACGGCATCCTTTGTCAATCAGGATATTCACGAGCTTTTCACCATTGTCTGGTTCATTTTCGTGAACGGCACCGATGTAGTAAGGTGATTCGGTAGCCATTTTGTAAATATCCGGATTAGCGTCTTTAGAAATAATACGGAAGAACTGGGTAAGGTAAATCTCATACTCATTTGCAGTCTTAATGGCGGAAACCATTTCCGTGTCTGAAGAGTTACAAATGATTACACCCTGACAACCAGCAGCAGCCAACTGTTCAACTGATGCTGTAACTTTCTCGGAGATGTGGCCTTGGTCAACATATTGAACCTGAACACCCAAAGATTCGGCTGCTTTGTCCAGAATACGTTTGCACTGTGAGCCTAAAACGTCAGTGGATGACCAAATGGAAACACCGATTTTGATCTCGCTGTTTTCAATTGCTGAAGCACTGGTGCTGAAACCGGCGATACCTGCCGCAAAGGTAGTGCAGGCAACTGCAAAAGCTACTTTTTTTAAAGCAAATTTCATATTTTTTATCCCT